>PLNY01000376.1 GCA_003141915.1 Anaerolineae bacterium
GCCGCGCTGGGCGCGAAGATCGAGGTGCCGACCATCGACGGCCGCACGCTGCTCAAGGTCCCTCCCGGCACGCAAAGCGGGCAGAAGTTCCGCATGCGCGAGAGAGGCGTGTTGAATTCACGGAAGAACGCGCGCGGCGACCAGATCGTGGAAGTAGCGGTGCAGCCGCCCAAGGTGCGGGACGAGCGAACTAAAGAGATTCTGCGCGAGCTGGCGCAACTCAATCCGGAAGATCCGCGCGAGCAGATCTGGAGCCAGGTGTAGGCCATGGCGAAAGGACGATCCAAAGCCGCTTTCATGATTTCCGCGGTGGCCGAGCAGTATCGGATCCACCCGCAGACGCTGCGGCTCTATGAGCGTGAGGGGCTGCTGAAGCCATCGCGCAGCGAGGGGAACACCCGCCTGTATACCCAGGAGGACGTCGCGCGGCTGGAAGTGATCCTGAAGCTGACCCGCGATTTCGGGGTGAACCTGGCGGGCGTCGAAATCATCCTGAACATGCGCGAGAAGATGGCCGCCATGCAGCGCCAGGTGGAGGAGTTCGTCAAGACGCTGAACGAAGAACTGGCGGTGCACATTCCCGCCCCGGGCAAGGAAGAGCGCAACTCGCTGATCCCGGTGATCACGCTACCCCCCATCGCGCCCGTTCGCAAAGAGAAGCGGGGCGGCGGGTAAGCCGGCGTCCTCAACGCGCGTCCCAAAAGCCGGCTAAGCCCGGACCCGCGGCGTCCGATAAGGCCTTTGAGGAGAACTCGAATGGCCTTCATGGACTGGCAATCGGCCTACAGCGTGGGAGTGCTGTCGATCGATGAGCAGCACCGCGCCCTGCTCGATATCATCAACCGGCTGCATGGCGTCATGAGCAGAGGCGGCGCCGCGGACGAGCTCAAGGGCGTGCTGGGAGAGTTGGTCGCCTACACCCTCTATCACTTCAGCCACGAGGAACAGATGATGGACCGCTGCGGCTACCCCGGGCTGGCCGAGCACAAGCGCATACACAGCGCCCTGTTGGGCCAGGTGGAGGCCTTCCAGAAGGAGTTGGTCGGCGGACGGGCCACCGTCTCGCTCCAGTTGATGACCTTCCTCAAAGACTGGCTCTCGAAGCACATCCTGGAGACCGACATGCGCTACCGCAGCCACATGACCAGCCGCCGGGCGGCTTGAGCGTTCGATTCCGCCGTTTCGTGGAACGCGGGCGCCGGTTGGGGACTCTATAATCAAGAAGAGCATCTCAACTATGAAAAGCTGGCGCGCCGCGGCGCTGATGGCGGTCGCGGCGGGAGAAATCGAATCGGCGCTGGTAGTCGGCATCGAAAAGATGAGCGACAAAACCAGCCACGATGTCACCGCGTCGTTAGCCGCCGCCGCGGATGCAGATTATGAAGTGGAACAGGGCGTGTCATTTGTCGGATTGAACGCGCTGGTTATGCAGCGTTATCTGCATGAATTTGGCTGGAAGCACGCCGACTTTGCACCGTTCGCGATCAACGCGCATGCCAACGCATTGCATAACCCGTTTGCGCGCCTGCACGAAAAGATCACCGCCGAGAAATTTGATAAAGCACCCATGGTCGCCACGCCGATCAGCCTGCTCGACGCCTCCCCCACCGGTGATGGCGCGGCCGCTGTAGTGATCGTGCTGGCGGATAAAGTCGCGTCGCTAAAGAACAGGCCGCGTATTGTAGTCGCCGCCTCCGCCTCGAACACAGATACGATTGCGGTTCATTCAAGAAAAGACCCTTTGTTTCTCAGCGCCGCATACGCATCCGCAAAGCGATGCTATGAAATGGCCGGGATCGAACCAAAAGACCTGGATGTTTTTGAAGTGCACGATGCGTTTACAATCATGGCCGCGCTTTCGCTCGAAGCCTGCGGGTTTGCCGAACGCGGCAAGGGAGTTCAACTCGGCCTCGACAATGAAATCAGCCCGAAAGGCCGGATACCGATTTGTACGCGCGGCGGTTTGAAGGCGCGCGGGCATCCCGTCGGCGCAACCGGAATGTATCAAATCGTGGAGGTTACCCAGCAACTGCGCGGTGAATGCGGCGGAACCCAAGTGGATGGCGCAAAGATCGGCATGGCGCAAAACATCGGCGGTTCGGGTGCGACCATCGTCACGCATATTTTGAAAGTTGATTAAGCTTAAGGATAGTGTTGATTCTTTTCAAATCTTATTTTATACTTGAAGCGTAAAAGGAAAGGATGCAAGTATGCCAGAACGAAGAAGATTGGACAGGCGGACTTTTTCTTATTACATGCGGTTGATGAATGAAAACACCGGCGAACTGGTCGGCCATTTGGCGGATATCAGCACGGGCGGCTTCAAAATGGAATCGCTGAAGCCCATTCCGCCGAACGTGGATTTCCGGTTCCGCATCGAGCTGACCAGCGAAGTTGCCAATGTGCCGTACATGGTGTTTGGCGCGCGCAGTAAATGGTGCCAGCGCGACCATATTGATAACAGCATCTTCAATGTTGGTTTTCAAATTATTGATATGATTCCATCGAATGTCGAAATCTTTTCCCGCATGTTCGAGAAATACGGCTCCAAGGGCAGCCAAAAGAATAACATGGATTATCTGTGGAGATGATGGAAAACATAAAATCCAGGCCTCGCATTAAAAATGCGGGGCTTTTTATTTTTCGTGTAAAATTGACTTCATGATAAACCTTCTCCGTTGGATCCTGCGCAGATTCGTCAACCTGATTGCCAATGTAAAAGTCGTCGGCCTTGAAAACATCCCGACAACGGGCGCGTTCGTCATTGTCACAAACCATCTTGGCCTGTTGGATGCAGCCATGTTGTATTACATCCTCGACCGCACGGATGTATTCATCCCGGTCGCAGAAAAATGGGAAAAGAACGCCCTGTTTCGCTGGATTGCAAAATACGCAAACTGGATTTTTATCGACCGTTACAATCCTGACCTGAAAGCGCTCCGCAAAATCATCAGCTTAATGGAACAGGACAAAATTCTGGTCATTGCTCCCGAGGGAACGCGTTCGCTCAATGCCATGATGGCGGAGGGCAAACTCGGCGCCGGTTACCTCGCCGCGAAATTGAATCGCCCGATCCTGCCCGCCGGCCTGTCAGGCACCGAGGACAAAGCAGTTGGCGACAACCTGAAACATTTTCGACGTTCACACATTCTGGTGTCGGTGGGAAAGACTTTCCTGCTTCCACCCTTGCCCCTAAAAGACCGCGACGCGGCGCTCCAGCAATTCACGGACGAGATCATGTGTCACATCGCCGCCGAACTGCCCGAAAAATATCGCGGCGTGTATGCGGAACATCCGAGACTAAAAGAATTGCTGGCAAATGTTTCAGTTCAGTAAACTCGATCAAAAGCACCATCCAGTTTCAAATAATATTTCTCAACGATCAAGTTCATGTGAAGAGCATGGATCTTATGTTCGGCTTCGGTCAAGTCGACCTGGTGTCGCTCGAAAGTTCCGGCTGGGCCGTAGGCACGGCAATCCTCATGATTGACCAGAATGACTTTCCTGATCCTATGTACGCGAACAGCTAACTCAATTTGTTTTAACACAGAATAAATATCGAGAACTCCACCAGCAATTGCGACTCGATCATAATTTCCCGCGCCGGGATTCTTATCCAGCCAATCGTTCAAGGATTTCTGCAAACGATAATCCATGCAATGGACAACCAACGCTTCACAAGAAATATCCGTCATATGTTTCAGCTCCAATTAAAGAACTTCCCCTTCATTCCTTTTCAAGAATTGACCTTGACCGGATTTGCCTAACCATTCATCGCCATCCACAATCAACTTGCCGCGCAGAAAAACTTTTTCGGGCATTCCAATCACATTCCATCCCTCGAACAAATTGTAATCGGTGCGATGATGCGAATACGTCACGCCATACTTCACGCGCTTTTCAGGATCCCAAATCACGATGTCGGCATCAGAGCCGGGCAATAACGCGCCTTTGCGCGGATATAAGCCCATAATCTTGGCAGGGTTCGTGCTTGTGTAAGCCACAAATTGATTCGCCGTAATCTTTCCGGCGCGCACGCCATACGTCCAAAGAATCGGCAGGCGATCACCCACCGCGGGCAAACCATTCGGTATTTTAGTGAAATCGTCTTTGCCTAATTCTTTGCCGGGTATCTTCACCGGCTTGCCTTCATAAATAATCGGCTTTGTGCCGTCGAAGAAAAATGGGCAGTGATCTGTGCCGATCGTTTGAAATGTGCCATCATGCAAGCCTTCCCAGATGCGCGCATTATCTTTTTCTGTTCGCATCGGCGGCGAGCAAATCCATTTCGCGCCATCGGGACGGCGAAGATCGTCAATCGTAAAAAATAAATATTGCGGACATGTTTCGCCCATTACTTTGACGCCGCGCTCGCGTGCGTAACGAAGCATATCCACTTCACCGCCAACGTTCATGTGGACAATATAAACCGGCGCATCCGCCTGCGCCGACATCGAAGCCATCTTCAAAGTAGCGTCCACCGCGCCCCAGGCGGGTCTCGTCAAGGCGTGCCATTCGGGCGACATGTGACCCGCGGCTAACGCCTGCGGAACAAGTACGTCAATGACATCACCGTTCTCACAGTGGACCATCACCAACATGCCATTATCTTTTGTAATTTGCAACGTCTTGAAGATGCTGCTGTCATCGAGGCGCAAACGTCCGTTATAAGCAGTGAAAACTTTCAGCGTGGTAATGCCCATATCGCGCAAAGATGGAATCTCTTTGGCGATCTTATCATTGAACTTATTGAAGTTCATATGGAACGAATAATCAATTGCGGCTTTCTCGGCTTTCTTCATCCACGCATCCACTGATTCTTTCATCGTATCAAAATCAAAAGAAGCAAAATCCATCGCAGTGGTTGTACCGCCAAACGCCGCGGCTTTGTGACCGGTGTAATGGTCGTCGGATGAAACCGTATCGAACATCGGCAAATCGAAATGTGTGTGCGGGTCCACGCCGCCGGGCAGGATCAACTTTCCCGACGCGTCAACCACCTGTGCTGAATCCGCTTTCAGTCCGAGACCGATGCGGGATATTTTTTCATCTTCAATCAAAATATCTGCTTGAAACGTTTCAGACGCGGTGATCAGTTTTCCGTTCTTGATCAATGTTTTCATGAAAGTCTCCTATAGATGCCAGAATAAAATCATGCCCACCAACAACATCACAAACGAGATGATGGTCAGAATCCATCCGCTTCGAAAAAAATCGCCGAAGGTATAGTTGCCCGGCGCGATCATCAGGATGTTTACAGGATGAGCAAATGGAGTGAGAAAGCAAGCCGAACATCCAATTGCAGTTGCAACGGCGATGGCTTGTGGGTTGACACCAATTTGGATCGCGGCACTGATGGTGAGTGGACCGGTGATCAACGCGGCCACTTGTCCGCCGATGATTTGAGTCAAAATGGAAGTCAGGAGGTACGCGCCAGCGGCCAGTCCCAGCGCGCCAAACGGTTTCACCAATGGAAGCAAATCATTTCCCAACAAGTCAGCCAGCCGCGTTTCCACCATCGCAACGCTGACAACATACATTCCTGCGATGAGAAAGACGGCCTGCCATTCCACAGAAAGATATGCATCTTCCATTGACAATTTCCCGGCGAGAAGCGCCAACATTGCCGATGCCAACATCGCGAAGTACACTGGAACGCCGGCGATGGATGCCACAATTCCTGCCAAGACAATGGTCACTGCCAAAATCGCTTCTTTGCGATTAACGGGCTGGTCGCTCCAATTGGGTTCGATCACAATAAAATCGGCGCTGCGCCGCAGACTTCCCAATTGAGGCGATGAGCCAACCACCAACAAAGTATCGCCAAAATTCAACTTCAAATCACCGACATCGGTTCTGTAACTTCTCTGCATTCGATGCAATGCAACAACGCTCAACCCGTAACGGCGGCGGAAATCGAGCTCTTTCAAAGTCTGACCGATGGCTTTCGAGTGCGGGGCCGGGATGATCTCTGCGAATGTAACTCCTTTGGCGCTTAAATGATTCTCTCCTTTTTCCGTGTAGATATCCAATCCCCATTCCTTCAAGTTCTTGACCTTCTCTTCACGGCCAACCAAGATCAGCAAATCATCTTCGAGAATAATTTGCTGAGGCTGAGGCAATAGGATATCTTCCTTGTTGCGATAGATGGCTACCACAGTCACTCCCCACTGGTTGCCAATCCTTGATTGCGCCAGAGTCTTCCCGATCAACATCGCTTTCGGCAATACACGGGCTTCCCATAAACGCTCGGATATGGCATAAAGCCCCTCCAATTCGCTTCCAGTGAGCCTCGCAAAATTTTGTTCTTCCGTGGGCTGACGGTCAGGAAGCAAACGCTGGCCAAACCAGGCGAGGAAAAGAATTCCGGCAATGGCAATCAATCCGCCGGTTGGAGTGAAATCCAGAATATTCAAAGCAGGCTGAGGCGGCTTTGCATTTTGAAGCAGCGTGCTGACAATGATATTTGCAGTCGTAAAATATGTGGCAGCGCCGCCTAATAAAGTTCCATAAGCCACCGGGATGAGCAGTTTACTAGGCTTGATACGCGTGCGACGCGCCACTTCCATCGCAATGGGAAGAACCAGCGCACCTGCCGCCAGGTTGTTCATAAATAACGAAAGCAACGCTGCTGTTCCTGCAAAGAGTCCGATCAAGCGGCCTTGCTTCATGCCACTGACTTTCAATAATTGCCACGCGATCCAACGCGTGACGCCGCTTTTTTCCAGGACGCGCGTCAGGATGAATAACGATATAAGGATGAGGATAATAGGCTGACCAAAGCCCGAAAGGATATTGATCGTTGCATCCGGCCTATGTGCAGGGCCGAGAATCCCAAGACCCGCGAACTGGAAGATTCCCAATAACGCCGCCATCAACATCGCCGCCAAGTCCACGCGAAGATGATTAGTTACCACCAATGCTAATGGAACAAATAGAACACCTAAAAGGATCAATTGCTCAACAGTCATTTCTTTTACCAGTCAATTGTTTCAAGCGGGTCTACCGCATATGGGTTTTTATCTTCTTTGATTCCTAATAACGCGATCAAAACATCCTGCGGGATATCGGCTTCGGGCAAATCGGTTTTATACAATTGTTGATTCTCGGCGCGCTCACGAAGCGAATGCCACAATAATGCACGCTCATCATCTTTCACAACCAGATCATTCAATGTCTTTGCTTTCAAAAGATATTCCCCCGTCGAATATAAGAACGTCAGGCGCTTCCATTTATCGGCGATGATTGGATTGGATAATTTTTCCAGGCCGCCGATTTGGATTTTGAAATATTCTTCGTTCGCGCGTGGATGATTCGATTCATCTTTCAACAATTCGCGGCGCGTCGTTAATTCGTGACCTCGAACGGACGCAGCAAATTCAATTCGTCCGCCTGCCTCGCCGAAACTCGAGGGCTGATAAAAAGCCAGATAGTCCACCGCCACCACTTTCGGCGCAGTCCGAAGCGGTATGCGATACCATCCCAAAAGCCGCGCGATTTCCATATCGCGCGGCGTCGGCAATAAACAAACTAAAACTAGAGAAGTTGGCTCAAGCTCCATAAGAATATAGGGGCGAATAATTATTC
>PLNY01000190.1 GCA_003141915.1 Anaerolineae bacterium
TGGTTCAAACTACTAAACCACACGTGGTTCAAAATACAAAACCACACGTGTTTATAGACCATATCATTTATCGGGAGGGCGAGGCGCTCCCTCCGATTTCCCCGGACAATCTCTATGAATACATCATCGCTCAAAACGGCGTATTCGTCCGGTCCGAGCGCGAGGGTTTAGGCGCCGTGATCCCGGTGCTTTCAAATCAATATATAACCCTGCGCGGCCTCGCAGAACTGAATCCGGAAGTGTCCCTCGGTGCGAAGGTAAAGTTGAAACTGACGGAACAAATCCTGGAGCTGTGCATGGAAGCCATGCCGGACGAATGTTTGATGTGGCTTGGCTGGCAGGATGGCGAATATTCCCTGACCGTCCCTGAACAGGCCGCAGGAAGGATGCGCGTGGCGCCGTCCCTGCCATTTCAAAGGGAAGGTGCGGATGCGCTAATCGACTTGCATTCGCATAATTCCATGGCTCCCCGATTCAGCGAGATAGATGATCAGGACGAAACCGGATTCAGAATCTTTGCAGTGGTGGGCATGCTGGACCAACAGCCATGCATCATGACGCGCGTCGGCGTCTTTGGTCATTTCTGGACCATTCCTCCGGAGCAGGTCTTCGATATGCCGTGCTGGCTGGTGGATTACTTCTCCGTTGTGTTGAGCATGAGTGTGGAGATGAATCATGACTCGCATAAACCTTGATGCGAGTGATGCCCGCATCCTCCTGCTCCCTGAATTCGAACGACTGGAATTGTATCTGGTCGGTTGTGGTGGTACTGGCTCGTGGCTCGCGCCGCATGTCGCGCGCATTGCCCGTTTGTTCCATGACCTGAATGGCATGGATCTGCAGGTCACATTCATCGATAAGGATAGGGTGGAAGAAAAGAATACCTATCGACAGAATTTTGTGCCGGCGGAGATCGGGCACTATAAAGCGGAGACCCTGGCCATAAGATACAGTCTGTCCACCGGCTGCAATATCGGGGCCTCGACCAAGCCCTTCGCAGCCAGTGATTGCTCAAAGCATTCCAGTGAAAATACACTGAGAGTGTTCATCGGCTGCGTTGACAATCCAGCCGCGCGACGTGAGTTGGAGCGTACGATCAAACATACAGAGTGGAGAACATTTTGCATCCTGCTGGATTGTGGAAACCATATGCGCTCCGGCCAGGTGATCGTTGGAACAACGCCCGTGGAAGATATGAAGCCATTCAAGCATTTCCCTGGTTACTGCACATGGCTGCCCAAGCCATCGGTTTGGCACAAAGAACTAATAACCGAAACTGAGGTTGAGGAAAAGAAAAAGCCAGTGAGTGAGATGTCGTGCGCAGAGATCGCCATGATGGACCAGCAAGGATTATCCGTCAACGCAGTGATCGCTGCGTTTGCCGCCGATTATCTGGTTCAGATCCTGCTTACGCAGAACTTGAACCGCTTCGCAACCTACATCGACTTGGACGGCATGATCACGCATCGCTATATCACACCCAGAGTCATCAAGAGCACGCAGCTGAAAGAGGCGATGAGAGGCGCTTGTTAGCGGTTCTGACCAGATCAGAAAAGTCGTCTTGGGTATTCCTCTTTTGATAGGCACAACCAAGGCCTGACAGAAATTCTGCCAGGCCTGCTTCATCTGGTCAGCGGCGATTACCGATGATCGAGCAGAGCATTTGGATTTTCTTTGGCTTGCGCGGAATGGCGCAAGACGATATCGTGCGCCTCGTATTCGGTTTGCAGAATGACACCGCCCTGGTCAAAGAAGATGGCGCGCAGAGTCATTTGCGCTTGGTCTTTTTTGCCGCGGTTTTCTTAACTGCCTTCTTGGGCCTTGGCTTGGCCTTGACGGGTTTCTTGGCCGCTGGCTTTTTAACCGCCGGCTCTGCTGGCTGGTATACCGATACTCAAGAAGAGCGTACACTATAAGCCTAGGACGGTCGGGAGTGGAACAGGACCCGAAGTAAAAGTCGGGGGACAGACCCTTACTTGAAATAGTTTACGATGAAATTACCATAAATGAAGAAGTCAAGAGCGTGGTCATCAACATGGAACATGCCGCCTTCGATCAGGGCTTGGCGCAAAGCCTGGCCGAGCATTTGAAAGCGCCATGCTACGCCTTGAGCGAATTGAAAGCGGGAAATTTGTATCACGCGGTGAACGATGAAATGGCAAGGCCGTTAAAAAAATGATAATACAGACCTCCGAGATTTCTGAAAATCTCGGAGGTCTAATTTTTGCTCTTTGCTCTTTATTTCGCTGCACTCATCGCACAACGAAAACCCATACTGGGGCTGGAACTCGCTGGATAGGCCCATTCACGGACGACGGAATAAATATTGTACTTGGCGTTGAGCCACGAGCCACCACGAAACACTCGGAACTGACCCGAATCCGGGCCCAAAGGATTCGATGCTGGCGAATTTTGATAATAGATATCGCCATACCAGTCATTTACCCATTGCCAGACATTGCCTGCCATATCCAGTGCACCGTACGGGCTGGCCCCTTTGGGATAACTTCCAACTGCTGTTGTATCACCAACATTCAAATTGTAATTGAGCAGTGTATTGTCAGGCGCGCTGTTGCCCCACGGATAAATTTTTCCGTCCGTGCCGCGCGCTGCTTTTTCCCATTCGGCTTCTGTTGGCAATCTTCGATCTGCCCATTTGCAATAAGCTGTAGCATCATGCCAGGAAACGGAGATCACGGGATAGTTATCGTATTGTGAATTGCCATAATAACTGGAATGAGTGTTGGAACTAGTCGTTGGAGTTTTACAAACACCAGCGTTTACACAGAGAGCATACATTTTGTTTGTTATATCGGTCCGATCAATCCAAAAGGAATCTAGATAAACTATGTGAACAGGTTTTTCATCTGGGTTGCCATTATCAATTCCCATTGTGAAATTACTTGCCGGCACGTAGAGCAAAGTCATACCGTCATTATCAGAAATCATGGTCGAGCCAATGCCAAGCGTGGGAGTTCCTAGAAGAATAGGCGTTTGAGTTGACCAAGGTGTAGTTGTAGGAATAGGTGTTTGAATTGGTAAAAGTGTTGAAGATACCAGAGTTTGGAATGGTGTAGGGGATGAAATATGTGATAGCCTAGTCGGACTAGCAATAATTCCAAGCCACCCAATGAAACCTACAACAAAAATCAAAATACCAAGCATTATATAAATGGCTTGCATAGCCGGTTTTGATTTCACACTTGGTTTCACACTAGGAGATGGCTTAAGTCGAGTCTCGTATTCTAATTGTCTTATTTTATTGTCAATCCCTGGGAAAAGAGGATCAATTCGTTTTATTTTGTAATAAATCCTTAATGCATCCGAAAACTTTCCTAATAATTCAAATTGAATCGCTTGACTTTCAAGTTTCTTTAACTCATCAAGATCATCTTTAGTCTTCTTGCGAGGCGTTACATTTGCCAACCGCTTATAGAATTTTTCGGGAGGCAATGATTTATCGCGAACATCTACATATTGAAGTACTTGAACAGCTAACCATTGCTTTCCTTCAAGCAACAAAGGAAATATGGGTATCCCGTTTTCTCTAGCGCGATCCAATTCGTTCTGCACCCAAAACGAATCAAAAGATCGCGGTGTCATTACAAGAATTAGTGCATCGCTTGAATCCAGTTGCTTTTGAATCTCTTTAGGCCACTCTATTCCATAATCAATGCGATCATCAATCCAAAAATCGAAGCCTTCATTCTGAAGTGCTTCTTGAAGTCTATGGACATACTCTTTGTCTTTGTGGCTGTAGCTGATGAATATATAACTCATGGAAAAACCCGCGAAATAAGTAGCAATGATGTGTCGAAATTATAAGCCTATTCGATCCATTCGCCAGAACAAATCATCCAACATTTTTGCTTCAACGGGACTTAGCCTCGTTAAAGTAGCTGTGGGCGCACACACATGGGCAGTGATCCAACGAACCCGCGTTTCCTGTTCACTGGCAAACTCAAAATCAAATATTGCAAAAAATTGCCAGTTGGCAAGCCATTGCACCGAAAGTCCATATTGTCAAAGGAGCTGTTAATCAGGACGGCCGGGAGTATTTCTGCCATGCCGTCCTTGCAGATCATCCCAAGGATGCTCCTCGCATCCGCGAGGACTTCTGCACTCTCTCCGAAAGAAGTCCTGACTCTAACGAACCACCACAAACAAAGAATTAAAGAGCATCAAATCATGGGCGAAAAAGCCACTCGCGCCCGCCATGATCATGATGAAGCTGCCGCTCAATTTTTTAGCGGCCAGCACATGCGCGAGTGGAAATTTTTTCCTGAGCTTCGCACTGAGCGTGACCAGGCGTACCGCGAAGCGTATCACCAGGAATCCGCATCCTACGATTTTCCAGTTAACGAAAGGAGGTTTCGTGGACGATCAAAATATAAAAGTGGGAACCACGTTTCGGCTCAAAGAGGGCCCAGCGTGGGGTGAGGTGGTTGGCCAGAAGAACGAAAAGATAACCGTCCGTCTGGCTGGTTCTTCCGAAGTACGAGATTTTGAACACTACGAGATGGAACGATGGATTCGCGAGAGGACAATCGAGTCCGATGGTGTTCATTATGATTCGTATGGATTGTTCGATGGCAGGTCGTCTTCGCTCAACGGCCATCAATTGGTGATGGGCGTCAAAGGTCCGCAGGCATTCTGTGCATACGACATCGCAACCGGACAACGCCATCCGGATTACGGGCTGAACGGCACGATCATCGCGGAAGTTCGTGAAGATACTCCGATGTTTGGAATATGGACTTTCAATGCCCGCCTGATCGTTGCAGCTCTGGAAATGTTCAAGATCATCAAAGCGATCGCGGAACTCATAACAATGGCCGACCGCGATCAGTTGAAAGATTGGGCAGAGTTCGGGGCGCGCGTTTATCAGCACGCCGATTCCATCCGCAGTCTCGTTGCAAAGATTGAGGGAAGGTGAGATGTCGAAACATGTGCCAACACCCTGGATCGTTCAAAAGGAGATCTCATTGACCGATACAACCATGATGACCATCGATGGATGCCATGAATAAACAGCGGTTCGCGGAGTGGGAAGCAAAGTGGGATAAGGAAAAAACCAGAACAAAATAAATAACCTATCCATCACTCTATATTGTGAATCTGACCCTCCCCCTCTCGTGGAGGGTCAGATCGTTTAAACGCCCCGGCTCTCGATAGGCCGGGAGTTTTGATTCCAAAAGGAGAAAAATATTATGGGAACTTTCTATTTTCCTCCGGACTTCCGTTTTTATTTTGGAGGCCCGAGAGACAAGTTCGATGACAACCTGAAAGCCATCCAGCTGGTGAAACAACTGGAGGGCGAGAACAGATTGCCGAACGAGGACGAGCAATATCTG
>PLNY01000375.1 GCA_003141915.1 Anaerolineae bacterium
ACTTCCTTGGTTTGTGGCACCCAAGTGTAAATCGTGGGAGCGTTCATTGTGATCGTTTCAAATTGAGAAGATTGATTAAGGTAAACGTTCAAAAGGTCTGAAATTGGTCTGCCTGCGATCCAGGATGGAACCAAGGATAGTAATAAAACGAAAGGAATTAAAAGGAGTTCCTTCCAGTTCAATATTTTTCTTAAGAAAAGCGCAAACAGTACAGGCGCCAAGAAGATCGCCTGCAATTTAAACGATAATGCAATCCCGTAGGCAAACATGGACAGCCAGTTTTTGCGGGCAATTAGAAAATATATACAGGCTGCGATAGCGGCAGTATAAATACTGTCATCTTGACCCCAGTAGGCGCTATTTAAAATAACCGTTGGAGCAAACAGAACCGCCAGCGCTGCTAGTGACGGCAACATGGAACTTGCGCTTTTAATCTTGACTATTCGATAAACATAGTAACTACAGACAAAGTCGCAAATCAACCCTGGAATTTTTACTCCAATTAACGATGACATACCCGGATTAATTCGGATCAACAAATATAAAAGATAGAGATACGGCGGGCTGTACGTTGAAAAGTTAGTGGCAAATGCGGAGAAACCGTTTGACTTGATGAAGTTATACCAGTGACTGACTTTTCCTATATAATCCGGGGATTTGTATCCGAGTAGACTATAGCGAATTAGAATGGCTAAAATAATTCCAGCCGCGATGACAAGCACGTTGAAGTAATCAACTTCCTTAAATCTTTCCATTTGTTTTTGAAAATTGCTTGCTTTAATTTTATTGAAAAAGAAAAGAAAGATTTTGTTCATGAATTGCTCATATCTTCGTGTTGGAAAGTCTGGCATATAAGAGCTGTTTTTTGTTCTGCCGATTCTATCAGTTCTTCTGCGGTTTCTCTATTATAATTGACACCGGAGGCTTTTTCATGGAAATTACGTGGTATGGGCATTCCTGTTTTCGTCTCACTGAGCGCAATATGGCAACAGTGGTGACAGACCCTTATGACAATGCGTCTATCGGATATTTTCCGCTCAAGCTCAAAGCGGATATTGTCACCATCAGCCATGACGCGCCCGGACACAATAATTCGGATGCGGTCAAAGGCATGTCGCATGTCATCAGCGGGCCGGGCGAGTTTGAGATTGGCGGTGTATTCATTACCGGTGTTCAAACCGACGGTGGCGGCGCAGGTAAGAAAACCAAAGAGCAAACTCGGAATACGTTGTATGTGTTCGATTATGATGGTCTGACGGTCGCACATCTTGGTGACTTGAAACAGTTGCCGCCTCAGACTGAAGTCGAAGCTTTGGGGACGGTGAACGTGGCCCTGGTCCCGGTGGGAGGCGGCGGCGGACTCAACGCCGCGAAAGCCGCCGAAGTGATCAGCTTGCTCGAGCCGAACATCGTGATCCCCATGCACTTCGCCACGCCTGATGTTAGGGTGTCACTTGAATCGCTTAATAAGTTCATCAAGGAAATGGGACTCAGCAAACCCGAAACACAACCGTCCCTCAAAGTGACGCGCTCCTCTTTGCCTGAAGAGACGCACGTCGTTGTGCTGGATTATCAACGTGAGTGAACCTGTGCCTGTTAAAGTGATTATGACCTGGGATATTGCCGCCGATCACGAGCAGGAATATTTTGAGTTTGTGATCGGTGAATGGGTGCCGGGCGTGCAAAGACTTGGTTTTCAGCCAACGGACGCATGGGCGACGGTTTACGGCTCTTATCCGCAAATTCAAGTTAACATGATTGCAGACAGCGAATCCGCCGCACGCCGCATCTTAAATTCGAACGATTGGACCATGCTCCAGGATCGTCTGCTTGCCTTTGTTCGTAATTTTTCTTACAAGGTTGTACCCAACCGCAACGGCTTTCAATTTTAGAAATGAAAACCAACACATCGAACTGGCGATGGTATTTCTTATTTGCGGCTCTCGAAGCGGGAGCCGCTCTCCTTATATTATTCCTGGTGCCGCATGAGGGGAGCAGTTTTTCCTTGGCGCGGCTCGCGATGTTTGGCATCCTCATTGTGTTTTTTATTTTATGGATTTATTTTTTTGCGCGCCCTCCAAAATTTTTGGATTTTCTCATTCGCCCATCTTTTGCGTTAATCTCGGCGCTTCTCGCTTTGACCCTGGGCTGGCTGCTGTTCTTTTTACGATTCCTCGACCCGGAACGTTACCTGCCTTATTACCAGCGTCTCAGCCCGCTCTTGTTTTATTTGCTTGTGCTTGCCTTGCAGTCTTCTGTTTTTGTCCTCATTTTGCGTTATGGCTTTCACCGCGATAATCTGCCTCAATTCAAATCCATTTATAAATCGTCCCTCATGGCGTTTTGCGTTTTACTTTTTGCTTTATGCTTCATCGCAACCACGCATCTTGGATTTACAAAAGATCCGGCCTATTGGGGCGAACCCGGCGTTCCATTGCTTGGATGGCAAGTGGTCGTTGCGATTCTCATGGGCGCGACAGTGTTGACTCTCGGCTTGCGATTTGCCTTTGACCGAGATGACCGGTCGGCAGTCCGAACCGATGTAATCTTTGCAGTTCTCATCTGGTTGGTCGCGGTATGGATTTGGCTTTCTGTTCCAATGAACGTCATGCAAAATAGTTTTTATGCGCCGATCACGCCGCCATCCTACCAGCCGTTCCCCAACTCTGATGCATCTTATTACGATTATCACGCTCAGTCGGTTTTGCTGGGCATGGGGTATCTGGGAGATATCCCCACGCGTCCGCTGTATATTTTGCTTTTGGCGTTATTGCATATTTTATTCGGCCAAAATTATGCCTTGATATTGGCGGGTCAGTCATGTGTGCTGGCTTTGTTTCCGGTGACGTTATATTTTCTCGGGAAAAAGATTCACAGCCGCGCGGCGGGCGTTTTGATTGCATTCTTCGCCATCTTTCGCGAGTTGACTACTTTATGGGTTTCCTCCTCCACGCGCGTTTCGGACACACGCACATTGCTGACAGATCTACCCACTGCTTTGATGATAACGCTTGCATGTTTGTTCGTGATGCGCTGGCTGGAAGACAAAAGCGTCCAGCGCGCCTTGATCGCAGGCGGTGTATTCGGCGTGATGCTGCTTCTGCGAACGCAGTCCATGATGATTTTGCCTTTCGCACTTTTATTGGGTTTACTTGTGTTCTGGCCTCGCTGGCGCGATGCAGGGAGAATGATTGCGCTGTTTATTCTCGGCGTTGCAGTAGCCGTCACACCGTGGCTCATTCATAATTATCTGGAGATCGGCAAATTCACTTTTGATGACCCGCGCCAGTTGGCGGTGATTTCGAGTCAATACGCGTTAACCGGGAACCTGGACACATCTCAGTTTGATATCCAATCTCAAAACCTCGCTGGAAATCTAATCGCATTTACCTTAAAGAATCCCGCTGTGGTATCACAGTTCATTGTCAATCATTTTCTCGCCACGGAAATTGGCGGCGTGCTGGCCCTGCCTTTGATCGAACCCTTTAAGAGTCTCCGAGCGCCGATTGATATTTACTGGTTCGGATGGGATGGTCATTTGGATTGGTATAATCTTTTGCTGGTTATCTTGTATTTAGCGATAGTTGCGATTGGCCTGGGTTCGGCTTGGAGACGTCTGCGCTGGCTTGGGCTTGCGCCGTTGATTTTCAGCTTGGGATATGCGCTTGCAAACGGAATCGGTCGTTTCTCCGGCTGGCGGTATGACCTTCCGGCAGATTGGGTTTGCTATTTTTATTTTGGAATTGGCATTGTGGAAATCTTTTCAGCAATCGCTCTTCTTTTTGGCGCGTCAACTCGACGTTTATTTACGAAGATTGAATTAAAACAAAGCAATGCTAAATTAAATCTACAGTTTGCTTTGCCGGTTTTAGTGGGTTTTATATTAATCGGCTCATTGCCGTGGATCGCGGAACATGCGGTGCCGCCGCATAATCTTATGCTTCCTGAATCAGCCTTAATCGAACAGGCATCCCAAGTGCCAGCTGCGCAAAAAGTAAATTTAACTCAAGATCAGTTAAGTCGTTTCGTTGCAGCAAACACGAATCCCAACGCCGAAGTTTTACAAGGCAGACTCTTATATCCTCGTTTCTTTTGGCGCGGGCAGGGAATCGCGCAGGCTCATCCATCCCCGGCCTATGAGTTCCGTGATTATTCCCGCCTTGGCTTTCTTTTGATGATGACGAATCAGGTCACGCCGTTTGTTTTTCCAAGCAAAATAGTCCCCTCTAATTTCCCTGATACGGGCGACGCGATTGTTCTTGGCTGTAAACAATTCGATTATATTGAAGCCAGGGTGATAATCTTTCCAGCGCAGAATCTGATCTTCCAAAACGATTCGCCCTTTGCAACGTGCGCGAATTACGGCGAATGAGCACGTTCGCGCGTCGACTATTAGCTTGGTACCGCCGCAACGCGCGGACTTTCCCTTGGCGCGGCCATCCCGATTCCTACGCCGTCTGGGTCTCCGAAATCATGCTCCAGCAGACTCGCGTGGAAACCGTCATTCCGTATTTCAACCGCTGGATGGTTCGCTTTCCAACGATCAAAAGATTATCTGAAGCTTCTGAACGAGATATATTGAATTTATGGGAAGGTCTTGGTTATTATTCCCGCGTCCGCAATTTACATAAAGCCGCAAAAATTGTAATTGAAAAATACGATGGCCAATTGCCGCGTGATTTGGATGCGCTTCGCCAACTGCCGGGCATCGGACGATATACGGTCGGGGCCATTGCTTCGATGGCGTTCGGCATGGGTGCGCCAACTCTCGATGGAAACATCCGCCGGGTGTTGGCGCGCGTCTTTGATATCAGCGCGCCCGCTGATTCGTCGTCAGGCGAAAAAGCCTTGTGGGATTTGGCCGCTGAATATTTACCCAAAGGGAAAGCCGGTGATTACAACCAAGCTCTGATGGATTTGGGGGCGACGATCTGTCTTCCGAAAAACCCGCATTGTCCAATTTGTCCGGTCATTGAATTGTGTGAAGCCCGCGCGAAGGGAATTCAAGATCAACGCCCGGTGTTGAAGCCGGCGAAGAAAATTCCGCATTATGTTCTCGCCGCAGCAGTCATCGTGAAGCGCGGACGCGTCCTGCTGGCAAAGCGGCCGTCGAAAGGGTTGTTAGGCGGATTATGGGAATTTCCAAATGGGAAGGTGGATAGCGATCCAGCTAAAAGGCTATCAAACGTTTTGAGAGCGGACTACCAGCTAAAGGTCCGGGGAAATGATGCGTTGGGCGTGATCCACCATGCTTATTCTCATTTCAAGGTGAGCGTACATGTGTTCCAATGCGAATTTGTCTCGATGCCAAAAAATCAAAATTTGGATTGGGTAAAACTAGGGGATTTGAAAAATTTCCCAATGGGGAAGGTGGACCGCCAAATTGATCAATTATTACACTGACAAATTTGAAAACTCACTTTTGCAATGATTCCGTTATACTTATTTGCAATATAAAAAGGAAGAATGGGATGACGGCAAAGGCAGTGCACAACCCCAAAAACGGCGTTCAAATCACAATAGCCTGGATTGGCTTAATTGGCACGGTCATAACAGTAATGGGAACCATTCTCGTGGCAGCGGTTAACAACCGGAAGGTAATAAATCAATCCCCTGTTTTGCCGACTCCGGTCGTTTTTGCTTCTCCGGTTGTGCTTCTCCCTCCAGTTTTACTGACCTCGACCGTTATACAGCCTACTCCAACGAGTGCCGCAGGGGATTATTTGATTCCGGGCCAGGATTGGTCTCGCGATTGCATTGGTCCATCGTGGGTTATTTTTCCGTATGGGATACTTCAGCGGGATCAAAACGGATGTTTGCAACAACCTTTGCCCGGTATAATTTCAACGCATNNAGCGGACTCAGCCCAAGTATATGGAATCTCGACCCCTTTGCCTTTCCGTTCCAATGTTGATATGCATTTAACCTTAAATCAAATCCAAAACGGTCAGGTATGGATCGGCATCCTGGACGGCTCGGACCCCCTCAAATCACAGGGAATGATGATGGTAATGTCGGATGGCGATGTTCGAAATCAGGTATTCGTGATTCGTCAAATTCCACAAGGCCATGAGTTTCTGCGCAGCGCTTCGATCCCCGCAGAGATATTCAACGATTATGACGTGCATTTGGTCATAGATAACGGCAGTATGACCATTAAGATAAACTCCCTGCAGACCATGCCGCTTCCCCTGTCATTCGTCAACCGGCAATTATTCATTGGATGCCGCAATCAATTTGGGTTTAACTTGCTGAATGCACAGGTTTCCCATCTAACGATCTCGGGGAACTAAGAGAGATAGAACTAACGGCCTGTTTTTATCAGGCCATTGGCAATTTAGAGGGGGAGTTCGCTACGCTCTGCTCATGGTGACGAAGATCATCGGTCTGCGCTTGGTCTCTTCGTGCAAATAACTCTTGACTGCATTGACAATATCTTTTTCATCGTCCACTCCACCGCCGTCCACAATTTCAACGACGCGCTTGCGGACTTCAGGAATCAACTGTTCCGCATCTTCGGGTGAGACGAAACCGCGTGTGATGATTTCCGGCTCGTGGAGCAGTCGTCCCGTGGATTTATTCAGGCTGATGTCAATGAACAATATTCCACTGCGGGCTAATTTTTCGCGTTCGCGCATGACGCCGTGATCGATATCGCCGATGGATTCACCGTCCACGAACACATAGCCGCCGGGGATTCGTTCCCCAAGTTTGATCTTGCCGCCCGAAAGTTCAACCACCTGACCATTCTCTACCACAATCACGTTTTCTTCGGGAATGCCAACTTGCATTGCCAACTCGCCATGACGTTTCAGTTGTCGTAGTTCGCCGTGAATCGGCATGAAGTGTTTGGGTTTAACCAAGTTGAACAAAAACTTTTGCTCTTCCTGACTTGCGTGCCCGGAGACATGCACTGGCGCATTTGAATCATAGATGACATTTGCCCCGCGTCGAAGCAGACGGTTGATTGCCTTGCTGATGGTTTCCTCATTGCCGGGAATCGGATGCGAAGATAATACAATCGTATCGCCAGACTTGAGATCAAACG
>PLNY01000440.1 GCA_003141915.1 Anaerolineae bacterium
TTTCAGCGAAGAGCGCGGGCTGGCCGCCCGTATGCCAGAACAAAACGGTTTCATCTTTCTTGAAGAATCCTTTGCGGATCAAATCAATCAGACTGGCCGCGGCGCGTCCCGTATAAACCGGGTCAAGCAACAAGCCTTCGGCGCTCGCGAACAAGCGGATGGCTTCGCGTTCTGCATCCGTCAACACGCCGTAACCGGCTTTGCAATATTGATCGGTCGCAAGCACATCCTCCGGCGTGAAATTGATTCGCCTGCCCAATCGTTCAGACGCGTCCGAAGCCAACGCGGAAACATGTGCCTTCAACCATTCTTCTGATTCATCAATGCTGATTCCCAACACTTGCCCTTTATACCCGAATATTCGTTGACCCAACACCAATCCCGCGTGTGTTCCGCCTGATGATGTTCCAAATACCATCCAATCGGCATGAATATTTTGCTTCATGAATTCTTCCACCGCAAAGGTATAACCCATTGCGCCTGTCGCGCTTGATCCGCCATATGGAACAAGATATGGCTGCTTTCCATCTGCGACAGCTTGATCGAATGTTTCCCGCAACACGCGATCACGATCCGCGCGGTCAGGGACATTAACAATCTTCGCACCAAACAATTTATCCATCAGTAAATTTGCCGACGGTTGAGCCGGTAATTCACCGGTCAATACCAATACACATTCAAAACCAAACTTCGCCGCGGCGGCTGCAGTTTGACGACAGTGGTTCGACTGAATCGCACCAGCGGAGATCATCATCTTTGCTCCTTGTTCCTGCGCCTCAGCAACAAGGAATTCCAGTTTGCGCGTCTTGTTGCCGCCGAAAGCGAGGCCAGTTTGGTCGTCGCGCTTGACGAAAATCCGCGGCCCGCCCAACGTCGCGGAAAGACGCGGCAGTTCTTCAATCGGCGTCGGTAAATGGGCAAATCTCAATCTTGGAATCATAATGTCTCCTTCTTCGTGATCAAGCTCCTCCGACAAAATCTTTTGTCTTTTGTTTCCCGTGCGAACGCATCATGTCAAGAACGCGCGGGATGATTTCTGAATATATCTTATACCAAAACGGATTGGGCGCGTAATCCCACGCACCGAGCGTGCGAACTACTTGCCCGCCCAAGCCTTCCTTGAAGCGGAACACGCCCCACATCGAATCGCTTTCGTTAAATTCATCCGGCGCGCCCCAAAGATCATAAACGGAACAACCGCGAACTTTTGCGCGTTTCATCGCCTCCCATTGCAAAAGATAATTCGGCATCTTTTCACGATGCGTTTCACGCGACATGCCGTATACATAATAAGCACGTCCCGAAAAATAAAAGACGAAGATTGCAGCAACCACTTCCCCATTGACCTCAGCAGTCAAAGGTTCTGCGTTCGGTTCAATCGATTGCATAAACGTTTGCCAAACGGTTTGATAATAGCCTTCGTCGCGAATCACAAAGCCATCGCGCACCGATGTTTCCGCGTACATCGTATAAAGCATCGGCAGGTCAGCTTGCGTTCCAATGCGAACGGTCACGCCCTTCTTTTCGGCGAGCCGAATGTTATAGCGCGTCTTCTGTTTCATGCGCGCCAGCATTTCATCTTCGGACGCAGACAAATCAATCAGCACTGTATTCTTGAATTGAATTTGATCTGAAGAGAATCGCCAGCCTCTCCGCTTCAACTCAGACATCACAACCTGCCCGCCGTTATCTTCGCGTTCATCTTCACTGGCAGGGACTCCCGTTCCCAGCAAGACATCAGGATCAATCTTCAAAAAGATCGCGCCTTCTTTTTTCGCGAAGGATTGCAGATCATTCAAGACGCGACTGCGAAGTGATTCATCATTCCAATTCAACAACGGACCTTTGGGCGCATAAAGAACATTCGCTTGAAATAATCCGCGAAACGAGATTGTTCGTTTCAAGACAAGACACGCGGCGTTGATGTCTGACCGGTCTAACAAGTCCAATTGGTCAGACGTGTAGGACCTGTAAGACCTATCAGACCAAATGACATAGATCGGCTTCCATCCGTATTTTGATTTGACTTGCGCCCATTCATAGGTCTGAAGAAAATGCGAGTTGGGTAATGATGCAATCAATTGATTCCAAACTGATATTTGCATTATCCACCCTCGCGTCCAGCCAAACGCCAAAGATAAAGTCTATAAAGCAATGGGTTATATATTTTATCTATAGCTTGCGCGGCGCGCCTGAGTTCGCCGCCGAAGCCGCGCTTGAAACGATAGACTCCCCACAAGCCATCATTACGATTCTCAAATTGGGCTTCGAGAGTCGCTTCATCTTCGTCAGGCACGCCCCACAGATCATATTCTTCCGCACCTTTAGCGCGCGCCCAGCGCATCGCTTCCCATTGCAATAGATAAGTCGGCATGCGATTGCGTTCTTCATCGTTCGACGCGCCATAGACATACCAGCCGCGCTTTCCACGCGCAAAAACCATCAATGCCGCAAGCGGCTTATTCTCAAATTCAGCGACGAGCAACTCACACATCCCAGTTGGATGAAATAATTCATAAGCGCGGCGATAATATTCGAGCGAATGCACACCAAATCCATCGCGTCCGCCAGTGATCTGAATCATTTTATGAAAACCATCAATATCATCCCAAACGCGTACAGTCACACCTTTCTTTTCGGCGAGACGAATGTTATAACGGCATTTCTGTTTCATGCGCGCAAGGATGTCTTCTTCGCTACCGCGAATGTCAACAATGATGGTGCGAGGCGGCTGGATATTTTGTTTTGAAAGGATGAAGGATGAAGGATGAAAGATGAATTCGTTTTCCCAAGCATCGGGTTCGATCTTCAAAAAGATGGCGCGATGCTTTTTGCAAGCATCATCTACTTCTTTCCAAAATGAATCGCTGATCGCTGACGGCTGAACGCTGAACGCTAACTTCGGAATATAAGCTATCGTAAAACCCAAAGGCAATTTGCGAAACAAAATTTGCGCGCCGAATTTTTTGTTAATCACACGAACAGCTTCCCATCCAAACGCAGACTTCAATTCACCCCATTCGCCGGTCTGCAAGACGTGCGCGTTGGGATAGCTTTGTAAAAATTTATTCCAATCAGAGAGAGAAACTTCAGGCATGGTCTCGATATGCTTCGCTACTCGACCAGCGTTATACCACTGATGTAATTTCCGGCGAAGGCGTTTCGCGGATATTCGCGCCCGGGACAACTTCATCGAGCAGGGAAATGATCTCGTCGGCGCGGCCGCTTGATGTTAAAGAAAGGAGGCGCTGCAGAGCCGTCTGCAACTGACCATTTAGCATAACATCTTCATGTTCAGAGCGGAAGATATCGGGATGCGCGGTCTTGTCATAAGTCTTCTCCGGCTCCCAAAGTTCCTCGCGCAATTTCTCGCCGGGACGAATTCCGGTGAATTCAATTTCGATATCGCGACCCGGCTCAAGTCCCGATAGACGAATCAAATCTTCAGCCAGATCAAGGATGCGAACCTGTTGTCCCATATCGAGCAGAAAGGCTTCGCCGCCCTGACCCATCGAAGCCGCCTGCAAGACAAGATGAACGGCTTCAGGAATGGTCATGAAGTAACGCTCCATATCGGGATGCGTGACCTGGACCGGTCCGCCGTTGGCGATCTGCCGCTTGAAAATTGGAATGACGCTGCCGCGGCTTCCCAAAACATTTCCAAAGCGGACAACGGAATAGGCGCGCCTGGTGCGATGGGCCGCATCGAGCACGATCATCTCCGCCAATCGCTTGGTGGCGCCATACACATTGGCGGGACGCACCGCTTTATCGGTTGAGATCAGAACCAATCGTTCGACATTATTTTCAGTTGCTGCTTCGACCACATTGCGCGTGCCGATGACATTATTCAGAATCGCTTCTTCCACATTGGCTTGCATCAGCGGCACATGCTTGTGCGCGGCGGCATGAAATATCACTTGAACATTTTTAAAAACAGAACGCAAACGTTCGGCATCTTTGACATCTGCAATGATCGGCGTCAGGCTCAAAGTTGGATAATCTTCCTTCAACTCAATCAATGTTCCGAAGATGCTGTTCTCGCCATGACCAAGGATAATCAATTCACTTGGATTCCAGCGCGCGATTTGACGCGAAAGTTCGCGTCCAATCGAACCGCCCGCGCCGGTAACGAGCACGCGTTTTCCGCTCAACACATCACCGATCATTTCTTCGTGAATGCGACGCGGCTCGCGTCGAAGCAAGTCGGTGATGTCCACCTCGCGCAAACGGCTCACGCTGACCTTGCCGCCGATCAATTCGTAGATGCCGGGCATGGTGCGCGACGGAATCCCTTTGAGGCGACAGGCATCATTGACGAGACGCACCACGCGTCCGGGCGCGGAAGGAATCGCGAAGATGACTTCGTCGACGTGTTGGCTATCCAGCACATCCGCAATATCGTTCACGAATCCGATCACCGGCACGCCGTAAATTTCCTGACGCTGTTTTACGCGGTCATCGTCGAGGAAACCAACGGGCGTCAAATTAAGGAACGATGATTTTTGAAGTTCACGCACCACCAGCGCGCCTGCATCACCTGCGCCGATGATCAGCGCGCGGCGCGTCTTGCCATTGCGCGGCGCAGTGGATTGTTCCGCCAAAATGCGAAGCGTAAAACGCGAGCCGCCGATCAAAACCAGCGACAACAACCAATCAATGCCGAGCGCTGAACGCGGCATCCCCGGATAAACACGCCCAGTTGAAAGTAATAGCAACATCACGCCCGAGGTCAACACAGACGCAGTTGTCACCGCGGCAGTGATGAGCCGCAATTCATTGGTGCTGGCATAAACCCAAATACGGCGATACAAACCAAAAAAGAAATAGGTCGGGGTTTTGATCAACAATGCGATACCGCACATGACAAGCATGGCCGGAAAGTAAAACGGCAACTGCGCCACATCAAGCCGCAACGCAAAACTTCCCATCACCGAAACGATGATGAGAATCAAATCGCCGATCAGTACATAGCGATTGCGAAGATGAGGGTGAAGTTTTATCGCATCCAATCTGCAGTTTCTTTCAAACCATCCGTCAATAAAGTCTGTGCTTTGAAGCCAATTGATTTCTCGGTATACGCAGGACTTCCAAGTGATTTATCAATATCGCCCGCGCGCGGCGGCGCAAAGATGGGCTTGGGTGAATTCGGAAAAAGTTTATAAAGCGCATCCAGCAAATCGAGAATGCGCGTACTCTCGCCGGTACAAACGTTAAAGATTTTTCCAGCCGCAGAGGGATGTTCCGATGCAATCAAATTGGCGCGCGCCACATCGCCGACAAAAATCAAATCGCGCGTCTGCCCGCCATCGCCAAACACTGTGACCGGCTGTCCATCGCGCAGGCGGCGAATAAAGATCGGAACCGCCGCGGCATACATCGAGTCCGGGCGTTGGTGCGGGCCGTACACATTGAAATAACGCAAGGCTACAACTTCCAATCCAAATGAAGCAGTATAAAGTTCGGCAAACATTTCATCCACGCGCTTTGAAACCGCATACGGCGAAAAGGGCTTCAACGGCGTATCTTCGTTCAAAGGCAACGCATCCGAATCGCCATACACTGCCGCGCTCGACGCAATCACTGCGCGGCGCACACCGGCTTTACGTGCGGCTTCAAACAAAATCGAAGTGCCTGTGATGTTGACATCGAAACAATTCTGCGGTTTCTCCATCGATTCGGGAACGGAAACAAACGCGGCTTCGTGAAAGACGACTTCAATGCCTCGCACTGCATCCGCAACGACGTTCGCATCACACACGTCTCCTTCCACGACTTCAAAGCGGCTGCCGTTTTTTGAGCTACTCAACCCCTCAAGGTTTTCGCGCTTGCCGCTTGAAAAGTTATCGAGCACGCGTACCGCCGCGCCCTGCTCGAGCAAAGCGCGGACAATATGCGATCCGATAAACCCGGCTCCACCGGTAACGAGATATTGCTTCAAACTATCTTCCCTTTCGACTTAATACGGTTCCAATGGTACGCAGAACAATCGCAATATCCATCATCAACGAACGGTGCTTGATGTAATATAGATCATATTCCAGCTTGACCACCGTTTCCGTTACATTAGCAACATAACCATAATTGATCTGCGCCCAACCGGTGAGGCCCGGCTTGACCAGCAAACGCGCCCGGTAAAAAGGAATCTGCTTTTGAAATTCAGCGACCAATTCCGGTCGTTCCGCACGCGGGCCAACCAAACTCATCTCGCCATTCAGGACATTCCAAAACTGCGGCAATTCATCTAAACGGGTTTTGCGCAAGAAATTTCCCACGCGTGTCACACGCGGATCGTTTTCCACAGCAAGCCTTGCTTCGCCATCCGCCTCCGCCGATTGTTGCATGGTGCGATATTTATAAATTTTGAAAACTTGTCCGCCCTGTCCCAGCCGAGACTGCGAATAAAAGATCGGAAAACCACTATCAATCCTGGTGGCGATTAGAATAAACGGAAAACTGATTCCAAAAAACAATAACCCAGCCGCCCCGCCCACCATGTCCATCAAACGCTTGACCAATTCATAAAACCGGCTGACCCGCATTTCATCGGTGAAAGAACGGATCATCCAATCAGCCTCCAGATGATGAACAGGAACGCGTCCGGCCATTTCTTCGTAAAGGATCGGCATGCGCGTCACTTCGATGCCGCGCTCCTGCGCGTCGAGAATGGCTTGAAAGGTTTCACCGCGAATTTCGCCAGTAATTGCAATCGCTATATCGGAAACATGAAGATCCTCTACAACACGCAGAAGATGACGGCTTGAACCCATCACCGGAAAACCTTCAAAAGTATGTTTGGATTTATGCGGATCATCGTCAATAAAACCGATCAAAGTAAATGGCGGCGGATTCAGCTTATTGAACGTCCGCGCCAGGGCAAGGCCGGCCTTGCCTGCGCCAATGACCAGGACGCGTCGCATCAGCCCAGGCGCGTTATAGAGTCGAATATATAACGCGCGCCATCCCAGAGTCAGCAGGGATGTAGCAATAAGAAACGCTCCAAACCCAATGCGGGGCAGATCATTCGGATCATGAGTCGTAATAAAGAACAAAGAATAAACCACGATTCCAATAAAGGCCGCAATGGCAATGCCTCGCAAAGTCTTGCGCCAATCCGCGGCGATATGAGGATCATATAGATTGACCATCAGAAGTAACCAGCCAAGCGGCAGAAGATAAAACCATAGCGGAATCTTAACGCTGAGCGCCACTAAGGTCCACGCACGATCCGACTTAAGATGCATTGAGAGCAATTTGTAAAGATATAGTCTCCAAGT
>PLNY01000298.1 GCA_003141915.1 Anaerolineae bacterium
GCGGCTTCCACTTTGACGGCTTCCCTGCGCCACAAGCCGATCCAATCAGCCAGATACGTGCCCAATTGATTCTGCGCATTGATCAGCGGCGAAAGCATGTTGCCGACATATAACGCGTCGACTTTTTCCATGCCTGCATCCTGCAGCGCGGCAAACGCCGCGTCCCCGGCGATCTCACGCAGGGACTTGTCCCAATGTTCGCTGATGGATGTTTGTCCGATTCCGAGAATGGCTACTTTTTGCATGGCATAATTTTACCAATGTTGTCTATCAACAACTATCTAATTTTCTTTCGTTGGATCTTTCATTACAAACCACAATGCGCCGGTCATCAATAATCCGCAAATGGCGGAAATAACGAACGTCGCGCTGAAGCTTGCCGCGTCCGCCAGCCAGCCGCCAATGACTGGCGCGAGGATGGTGACTGGCGCGCAAAGTGTATTCGATAAGCCAATATAAAGCGGCCGTTCCTCGACGTTTTTTGCAAAGCTGACACTCAACGCATTCGGGATTGTCCAGATCGCCACCGTGGCAATCGCTTCGAGAAAGAATACGGCATAGAACCAGTTCGCGGATGTTGCGCGCCAGGCAATCAATGCACTCAAGGCTGCGCCGAACGCGCCGAGGCTCATCATGCCGCGGTGACTCCATCGGTCGCCCCAGCGTCCCATTAATGGGCTGAAGATAACCTGGCCCATCAGCAAAATGGCGACCATGATTCCGGCCGCGGCATCGCTCATTCCAAATTGCCGCACGGCGTAGATGACATAAAACGCAAAACCCATTGCCGCAAATTGACTCAACATTCGTATGCCGAGAAAAATCTGGAAGTTTTTATCGCGCTTCAAAATCTCCAGCGATTTATTTAAAAATGCATTTGGATGATTGCCTTCTTTGGGTAAGCTGTCCGGTTCGCGCGTCATGGAAGCGAAAATGTATGAGATACACAACGAAGCGAATGTCAGCGCGAAACACAGACTGTAGTTATATGGCATCGCCACCTTGTCCAGAATCAGACCGGCAACGATCGCAGAAAGTCCACCCATTCCGTTGTATGCCGCGGATTGCGTTCCAAAAAAAGTTCCATGCAATTCCTGTGGTATGACTTTGGTAACCATATTTATCCATGGATTGGCAACGAGCCCCGAGCCTAATCCCTGCCAGATCAGCATAAGAAAAATCAGCATAAGGGCGGTTTGTTTTGTGGTGAACGGTACGTAAAGTGCGATGATGGCAAGTCCAAGATAGGGAACACGCTCGTGGATCGTCATCCACAGCACGAGGGGTTTATATCGCTTGGCGCGCGATGTCCAACCGGCGGCCAGCAATTGGGGCAATTGCCAGCAGACGTTGTGGATGGCCGGCACCAAACCGATGAGCAGTGCGGAATTGGTAAGATGGCTGACGAAGAGGGGGATGATGGCTGCAAATGAGGCGAAACCTATTCCAAATCCGAAGAACCCTCCGTCGAACATGCCGACGGTGAAATTGAACCGCAGATGCTTTTGGACGTACGCTTCGATGGATGCCATAGCAGGGATTTTATCACTTGACAATTCAACGCTTCCGCGTTTAGAATAAGAATGAACGTTCGTTCATTCTTATGATGGCAGAAAAAAATGTATTGACCAAAAAACAGCGCACCCGGCAGGCGATTGAGCAGGCCGCGTATGACCTGTTCATGGAGCAGGGATTTACCGCCACTTCCATGCGGCAAATCGCAGAAGGGGCGGGACTGGCGCTGGGCGGAATCTATAATCATTATAAAAGCAAGGAAGAAATTTTCCGCGCCATCATCCAGGATCGCCATCCTTATAAGCAGATCCTGCCGCTGGTTTTGAGCGCCAAGGGCGAAACGCCGGAAGAATTCATCCGGAATGCCGCGCAAGCTCTGGTAGAAGGTTTAGGACGCCGCCCTGAATTCATGAAGTTGATGTTCATCGAGATCGTGGAATTCGATAGCAGACACCTTTCTTTGTTAGTGAGGGAGATCGCGCCGCAGTTGTTGCCTGTTTTTGAAAAAATGGCCAGACATCACAGGACCTTGCGTTCTATCCACCCGGCAGANNCTATCCACCCGGCCGTGTTGCTGCGTTCTTTTCTCGGCATGTTCTTCTCTTTTTACGTGACAGATATGTTGATTCACGGCAGCACCATTGCAAAGATCATGCCCAAGAACAGCTTCGATAGTTTCGTGGATATTTACCTGTACGGCATTTTAAAGGAGACCAAATGATTTTGCGTCTTGGCTCGATCATTCGCAAAGAGTTCATTCAAATCCTGCGCGACCGGCGCACACTGGCGATCATCCTCGTTATTCCGATTATGCAATTGTTCTTATTGGGATATGCCGCCACCACGGATATTAAGAACGTGCCACTGGGCGTATGGGATCAAAGCCGTTCTCCTCAGTCGCGCGAATTGCTGGATGCATTTCGCTCGGCGAATTATTTCACCATTGCATACGATGTCGGGTCCCTGGACGATGTGAGGAATCTCATTGAAAGGGGTGAAGTACGCGGCGTGCTCATCATCCCGCCTGATTATCCGCTTCATGTATCGAAGGGCGATGCACAGGTCTCGATGATTCTCGATGGCTCGGACGCCACTGCCGGTTCCACTGCGCTTTCAGCGGCGCAATTGATCGGTCAATCGTACGCGACCACAGTGTTGGCGAATCAAACCGATCTCATTGGGATGTCTGCCGGGATCAAGCCGCCGCTCGAGGTCCGAACTCAGGTCTGGTATAACCCCGATCTTGTCAGCGCGTACTTCATGATCCCCGGTGTAATTGGTATGATCCTTTATGCGATTGCGTCCATCCTGACGGCAACCACCATCGTGCGCGAACGTGAGCGCGGCACGATTGAACAATTGATCGTCACGCCCATCCGTTCGTGGGAACTGGTGGTGGGGAAGATTCTCCCTTATGTGATCGTTTCATTTTTTGATACGTTTGAAGTATTGATCATCGGTCATTGGTGGTTCGGCATCCCTGTGCGCGGCGATTTGGGACTCATTCTAATTACTTCAGGTTTGTTGCTGCTCTCAAGTTTAGGCATTGGCTTATTGGCGTCGACGATTGCGAATACACAACAGGAAGCGTATCTCACTGTTTGGCTGACTCTTCTTCCTTCCATATTTCTTTCCGGATTCTTTTTCCCGCTCGAAGCGATGCCGCCGGTTTTGCAGGCAGTTTCTTATATCATCCCGATTCGCTACTATCTGATCATCATCCGCGCGCTTTTGATAAAGGGTGTGGGAATATCGGCGATTCAAAACCAAGTCATTGCGCTGACGATCTTTGGTGTGGTCATCATGGGATTGGCGGCTGTGCGCTTCCGCAAGCGGCTTGATTAGAGAATAAGATGTGGATTCCAGTTATGGAAAATAAAATTCTATTTCTGCGTATCAGTTATTGGGCGGGCGCAATCCTGGATGCAATTGCATTCCTCATCATGCTATTCCCGCCTTTATTTGCTTTGAACAATGGATTAACGAACTTCAATCCCGGCATGGATTATCGCTATGCCATGGGAATGGGCGCACCTCTCATGCTGGGTTGGACTGCTCTTCTGCTCTGGGCTGATCGAAAGCCAATGGAACGCAAAAGCATTTTGCTCATTACACTTTTGGTTGTGTTTGGCGAAGTCGCAACTGAAATCTTTGGCGTTGCGACCGGTTTCATCGCGGTCCCTGCCATGCTTCTGACGTGGGCGATTCAACTACTCGTGAGTGGCTTGTTCATTTTCAGTTACTGGAATGCGTCGAAATGAATCATCTCATTGATGCAGATAATCTCTATAAATATTTCGGCGAGACGCACGCCGTGGATGGCGTTTCGATTCAGATCAAGGCCGGTGAAATTTATGGTCTTGTTGGATCGGATGGCGCGGGCAAGACAACAACCATACGATTATTGTGCGGCGCGCTTCAACCCAATTCAGGTGATGTTGCCATTTGTGGATACGATGTTCAAAAGCAAACCGAAGATGCCCGCTCCCAACTCGGATATCTTTCGCAGCGCTTTTCCTTATATGAAGATTTGACGGTGTTGGAAAATATCCGTTTCTTTGCCGAAGTGCGCGGCATGAAACCTAATGAATGGCTTCCGCGTTGCATGGAGATTTTGGAATTCGTCGGACTTGCCAATTTCAAGGATCGCCGCGCCGGACAGCTTTCCGGTGGAATGAAACAAAAACTTGGACTCGCATCAGCGCTGGTCACGCGTCCGCGCGTGCTGTTGTTGGATGAACCGACGACTGGCGTTGATCCGGTGACGCGTCAGGACTTTTGGCAGTTGTTGATTAGTTTGGTTTCGACTCCCATCTCCAGCTCTTCCTCCATTTCCGAAGTAAATGGGGGAAGTGGGAAGGGGGTAGGCGATGTAGCCATCCTCATCTCCACTCCCTATATGGATGAAGCCGCGCGCTGTAATCGAGTGGGCTTTATGCGGCATGGAAAAATTATCGC
>PLNY01000316.1 GCA_003141915.1 Anaerolineae bacterium
AAACGTATGGATAAGTTGAAAATCTGGCGAAAGAAAGTCGCGGTGGAGATGGATGTCGAATCGGATGTCGTTTTGCCGAGGCCGCTGATGATGGCGCTGGCGGAACGCGGCCCGCAGGAAGTTCAAAAGGTGATGGAGTGTTCTCCGTGGCGGCTGGAACATTTCGGCGCGCAGATTGTAAATGTGCTTGGAGGCTAACATGCGGATTACTTTTCATGGTGCGGCGCAGACGGTGACCGGGTCACAGCATTTATTGGAAATCAACGGCTCAACTCTTTTGCTTGAATGCGGGTTATATCAGGGGCGGCGCGAAGAAACTTATTTTCGTAATCGGAATTTTCCTTATGACCCGCGCAAGATCAGCGCGGTGATTCTTTCTCACGCTCATATTGATCATAGCGGTAACCTGCCGCATTTGATCAAGAACGGTTATATAGGGCCGATCTATGCGACTCATGCCACAGCGGATTTGGTGGATGTCATGTTACGCGACTCGGGTCACATTCAGGAAGCGGATGCGGAGTTCGTCAATAAAAAAGAATCCCGTCATGGCGGTAGACATGTCGAGCCGCTTTACACGATGGCCGATGCCGAACAAGTGGATGAACATTTCAGGCCGATGGATTATGATCAACCCTTCGAGCCGGCACCTGGTGTCACGGTTCGCTTTTGGGATGCAGGTCATATTCTTGGTTCAGCGGGCGTTTCATTGGACATCGATGAAAAGGGACGAAGATTCCGTTTCTGGTTTTCGGGCGATATTGGTCGTCCGAATTTACCACTGTTGCGCGATCCAGTTTTGCCCGAGGCGGCTGATTACTTGCTGATGGAATCAACTTACGGCGATAAATCTCACGAGGACCCTCGACTTGCGTTTGAAGAATTTCGCAAGGTCGTTTCCGAAACAATTCAGCGCGGGGGAAAGGTCATCATCCCATCGTTTGCAGTCGGGCGCACACAGGAATTGGCTTTTTATTTGAACGAAATGATGAGCGACGGAGTCAGACCGGTGCCGGTTTACGTGGACAGCCCTCTGGCGGTTCATGCTTCTGATATCTTCCGCGCCCATCCCGAATGTCTCGACGAGGAAGCGAATCAATTCATTCAAAAGGAAAAACATCCCGCGCTGGACTTCAAGCAATTAACGTACATCCATTCGGTGGACGAATCCAAAGCGTTGAATGAACGCAAAGACCCGATGATCATTATCTCCGCTTCCGGTATGGCCGAAGCGGGGCGCATCCTGCATCATTTGCGAAATAATATCAGCAATCCCAACAACACGATTTTGATCGTGGGTTGGACCGCTCCCGATACGTTGGGCCGCCGCCTTGCCGATCGCGAGAAACGTGTCCGGATTTTTGGCGAACCGTACGAGGTCAAAGCGCGCGTCGAAACGATTGGCGGGCTCTCGGGCCATGCCGGGCAGGATTTGCTGGTCAAATATGCAACGGCGGTCAAATCTCAGGTCAAGAAAATTTTCCTGGTGCATGGCGAAGCCAAGCCCGCAACTGCATTGATGGAGAAATTGAAAGGTGCGGGATTACCCGAAATTTATTATCCCGAACTTCATTCGAGCGTGGAAATCTGAGATATAATTTCGCCGCGCTTATGGAGAGGTGCCAGAGCGGTTGAATGGGACGGTCTCGAAAACCGTTGTGGCCCTTGTGGCCACCGTGGGTTCGAATCCCACCCTCTCCGCAGAATTGACCCTGAGGGTTTCAAGAATCCTTAGGGTCAAAATTTCAGTGGTAAGATTCGGACAATGCAGATTAACCTCGCTCTCGCTCAAATCACAACAAAACTGGGAAATGTTCAAGCCAACCTCGAAAAGCATTTGGATTACATCAAGCAAGCCGAGGCTCAGAAAGCTGACTTGATTGTGTTTCCTGAACTTTCATTGACTGNNAAGGATTTGGTCTCGTCGGTTTCCCATCAACCGACGGATAATGATCCTGTATTCAAGCCGCTTCTTGAAGCGAGTCAAAACCTCGACATCGTGGTCGGCTTTGTGGACGAAGATGCGCGTCACCGCTTTTATATTGCGTCCGCCTATCTCTCCGCCGGACGCGTGCTTCACGTTCATCATAAAGTTTATCTGCCCACGTATGCCTTGTTTGACGAGGCCCGCTTCTTCGCACGCGGCGATTCGATCCGCGCCTTTGATACCCGCTTCGGGCGCATGGGCATGTTGATCTGCGAGGATTTCTGGCACGCTTCGCCGCCTTATCTTTTGTGGCTGGATGGAGCGGATATATTGCTATTCTCATCGGCCTCGCCGGGACGCGGCTTGAGCAGGCACGATAAACTCGAATCGGCATGGTGGGTGGAAAACGTCAATCAATCGTATGCCAATTTATTCACCAGTTATGTGGTGCATAGCAACCGCGTGGGTTATGAAGACGGTTTAAATTTCTGGGGCGCGGCAACCGTCCATGACCCCAGGGGCGAAAGGCTTGTTCTTGGCCCGTACTTTGAAGAAGCATTGACGATGGCGACACTCGACTTGAATCAAATCCGCCGCACGCGGGCGCGTCTGCCGTTGATGCGCGATGAACGCGCCGACCTCGTCCATAAAGAACTGACTCGCATTTTATCGAAATGAACATTGACCTGAGCATTCATACTGACCTTGCACGCAAGATCCTAACCGGCTTTATCAAAAGCGAAATCACGCGTTTTGGATTCGCGCGCGCGGTCATCGGTCTTTCAGGCGGAATCGATTCGGCGCTTTCGTGTGCGCTGGCGGCGGAAGCATTGGGCCCCGAGAATGTTCTCGCAATACGCATGCCATATAAAACGTCATCGCCTGATTCATTGGTAGACGCCGAGAAAACGGCGACCCGCTTCGGCGTCCGGATGGAAACGATTGAGATCACGCCGATGGTCGAGCCGATGATCCAGCGCGACCCGCAAATATCCAATCTCCGAAAAGGCAATCTGATGGCGCGCTCTCGAATGATTGTTTTATACGACCAATCCCAGGCTTTCAAGGGTCTGGTGGTCGGCACGAGCAACAAAACGGAAATCCTTCTCGGATATACCACGCTGTGGGGCGACATGGCTTCGGCGCTCAACCCAATCGGCGATTTATATAAGACCCAAGTGTGGCAGCTTTCGCGCGCGATGGGTGTGCCGCAATCGGTGATTGATAAGCCGCCGTCTGCTGATCTGTGGCAGGGTCAAACCGATGAGAGCGACCTGGGTTTCACTTATGCTGAAGCGGATAAGTTGCTTTTTCTTTTGGTGGACAGGCGATATTCGGTTGAAGATTGTGTTGCCGCCGGCTTCAAGAAAGAGTTTGTCGATCAAGTGGTGGAACGGATTCGCCGCAGTCAATATAAACGAATGATGCCGCCGATTGCGAAGTTGAGCAATCGCACCGTCGGAATTGATTTCCTGTATTTACGCGATTGGGGCACTTAAGCCCGATTTCCAATTTTAGTGTTGCCTGAAAAATGCATATTCCCCCTGCATTAAAACATCGTCGGTTCTTTTATCTTTGGCTCGGGCAATTGATTTCGGTTGCCGGGACTCAAATGCAGGTTTGGGCCATCTTCTGGCACATCCGCACCCTGACGGATCAGCCCATTGCCATCAGCGGAGTGGGACTGGCGCGCATCCTGCCGGTGATTTTCTTTTCACTCGTCAGCGGCGCGGTCGCTGATTCCTATAATCGCCGCAAGATCATTTTCATTACTCAATCCAGTGCCATGGTTCTCGCATTGATCCTTGCGCTGTTGACTTTCTTCGGACATATCACCCTCTGGTACATTTATCTGATCACTGCGCTTCAAGCGATGGTGATGTCGTTCGATGGACCGGCACGCGCGGCGTTGATTCCGAATCTCGTTCCCACTGAAGATTTGGCCAACGCCTTCAGCTTGAACTCGATTGCGTTTCAAGCCGGTTCAGTCATTGGTCCGGCGATTACCGGTTTTGTCATCGCCGCAAGCGGACTCGCAAGTGTTTATTATATTAATGCCATCTCTTATCTGGCCGTGATTTTGGCCTTGATCCTCATCGGAAGTGTGCCGCAGAAATTTGAACGCCGTTCAACCGGCATCTCGCTTCAAGCCATTCGCGAAGGCATTCATTTCATTGTCAACAAGCCGATCATTTTTTCATCCATGATCCTGGATTTCATCGCGACCTTCTTCGCCTCTGCCAATACGCTGATGCCCTTTGTTGCGAATGATGTCCTGCATGTGAGCGTGGTTGCATACGGCTGGCTTTCCGCGGCGCAGTCAGTGGGGGCGGTGCTGGCGGCCACGATCATTTCGCAAGTGCATCAATTGCGCAAACAAGGTCCACTCTTTTTGGGCGCGGTGTTCATATTCGGCCTGGCGACGGTTGTTTTTGGCGCGGCCACTTCCTTCGCCGTGGCGTGGATCGCGTTGGCGGTCACCGGCGCGGCAGATGGAGTCAGCACCATTATCCGCAATACGATTCGTCAGTTGCAAACGCCGGATGAAATGCGCGGGCGGATGACGAGCATCAATCAAATATTTTTCAATGGCGGGCCGCAACTGGGAGAGTTTGAAGCGGGCGCTGCGGCCCAATTGTTCGGAACGCCGTTTGCCATCATCAGCGGCGGAATCGGTTGCATCATCGGTCTGGGCTTTATTTCAGTCAAATGGCCGAGGATTTGGAGATATAACGGTGATGAACCGATGGCGGCTGGCTTAACCGCCGATTAATTTCAACCTACAATTCCCATACGATTTCATAACAGATTTCAAATCGCGATTGACTTGTCCTCGGAATCTGGCTATACTCGACATGCTATGCGATTTCTGACGGACAATGAGTTGGTTCTTTAATCGGAAAAGACACGCGTTTCTGCGCGTGTCTTTTATTTCAAATCCGAAAGGAGATTGAAAGATGGATTCTGGAATGATCGGAAAGATCGAAAAAGCCAAGCGGTATGCCGAGGAACGGAATCGCTTTCGCTTCAACAAATTCGAACTTACTTTTCACGGGGACAATAATAATCATCACGTAACCTTTGGTGATGGGACTTTCGAATGTGACTGCGAGTTCTTCATCACCCATCAGCGCTGTGGACACACGATGGCGCTTGAGATTCTACTGAAAGACATGATCCCCGCCCCGGTTCAGGCCTGAGGCGGACAACTGAATAAAAGCGTCCGGCCCTCCGACTTTGGAGGGCTGGATTGTTTAAAGGCTGATATATATGTCGTTGCAGGTCTTCGAGAGGCAATTTCATGGCTAGAGCGAACAACCATGTTGATGAAAGAGGAGATTGCTTCGCAAAAACGCTCGTAATGACATATGAATTCGAGTACAATCTTTTGCATGTCAAAATATTTTTCCCGCCGTGATTTTCTCAAGCTCGGTGGACTCGGCTTGGGAAGTCTGGCATTCAATCGTTTTGCGCCAAATATTTTCACGCCGGACTTTATCAATTTCGACGACGGTGATATTGTGCGCGTGGCGACCACATCGGTAAGCGTTTATAGTACGCCTTCCCTCGATCTAACCAAATCTGCCATTACCAGCACATGGTATAAGGATGATCTCGTCCACGTCTATGAGCAGGTGACTTCAGAGGACCCGGACTTGAAATACAATCCGATTTGGTATCGCGTGTGGGGCGGATATATGTGGCGCGCCCGGCTCCAGCCGGTGAAGACGCTGCTTAATCTTCCGCTGACATCCATTCCAGACGGCATGCGCTTGCTTGCTGAAGTCACGGTTCCGTTTACGCAACCCTGGCGATTTTCCAAGGCGTTTGGTTGGCAATCTCTGAACTTTCGACTATATTACGAATCGGTATATTGGATCGAAACGATTGTGGATGGGCCGGACAATCAACCCTGGTATCGTATTTACGATGATCTAACGGGCAATTATTCTTATGCAAATGCGACTCATTTGCGGCCGATCCTGCCTGAGACTTTAGGTTATATCTCGCCGGATGTCCCGGCGGACAATAAACGTATCGAAGTGAATTTGACCACGCAAACTTTGGTTGCTTACGAAAATGATATTATTGTTTTTCAGACGAATATTTCCTCCGGCATTCCATCTGCAAATCACACCACAACACCTAAAGGGGAATTCCACATTCAGGACAAATATCCATCCAAGCACATGGGCAATGGAAATCTCGCCGCAGGCCCTGACGATTATGAACTACCCGGCGTGCCATGGACTTCCTTTTTTACGGATTACGGTCATGCGTTTCATGGGACATACTGGCATGATAACTTTGGAACGCCGATGAGCCATGGCTGTGTCAACATGCGCACGGCAGAGGCAAAGTGGCTTTTCTTTTGGGCAAAGCCTCAAACCAAGAACTGGTCCTCCTATCTTCCGCAATCCGATAAGATAGATGACAACGGCTACGGCACAATTGTAAATATTCATTACTAACATGCCCATTCTAACTTGGCCTTCGAAGCATCACACGGACCCTCAACCCGCTTCGCTGATAAAGGACTCAATCGTCTTTCCAGGTGGATGCGGCTATCCAAACGTCCAATCGGAGAATCGTTTGCTCCTCGGCGATAATCTCGCAGTCATGGCCGCGCTCCTGCCGGATTACGAAGGCCGAATCAATCTAATCTATGCCGACCCTCCGTTCTTCACCAATCGTAAATATTCGGCGCGCATTGGGCGCGGCGAAGACTCGCGCAAGCCTGAAGAATGGGTATTAGCGGAAGGCTACCACGATCATTGGCTTGACCTCGATACGTATCTCGATTTTTTATATCAGCGCTTGCAGTTGATGTATCGTTTACTCTCTCCCAATGGCACTCTTTATCTTCACCTCGACTGGCATGTCGATTCTTATGCCCGCCTTCTGCTCGACGAAATCTTCGGCCACGATCATTTGCTCAACGAAATCATCTGGACTTATCACGGCCCGTCGCCTATTCGACGTGCGTTCAATCGCAAGCACGATACGATCCTGGCTTATGTAAAAGGCGATGATTACACTTTCAATGCGGATGCGGTTCGCGAACCGTATCATCCCTCGACAATTCAAACGTTCAAAGCCTCGCCGAAAGCGGGCTTTGGCAAAATACCGAATCTTGAACGCGGGAAGGTGCCGGAAGATTGGTGGTACTTTCCGGTGGTGGCGCGCTTGCATAATGAACGGACTGGTTATCCTACGCAAAAGCCTGAGGGCTTGTTGGAGCGTATCATTCGGGCATCATCCAATAAAGATGATTTGGTTGCAGACTTTTTTTGCGGCTCAGGAACTACGCCCGTAGTGGCGGCGCGATTGGAAAGAAAATTTATTGCATCTGATATTATGTTGCGAGCCATTCACACCATTTGCCAGCGATTGACTGCATCATCAGCAGAATCGTTTAGTTTTGAACGCGATGCATGTTTTGATTTGCAATATGCCGATTCAGCAAAAATTAAAGTGGATATATTGCCCAATGCAGTAAAGATAGAGACGCGGCTGCCCATTGATTATTGGGAGATTGATCCGGCTTGGGATGGGGAAATTTTCAAGAGCGCCGCGCAAGCTCAACGTCCGTTGCGAAGCGGAGAAATATCAAAGGAATTAAAGATACTTGAACCTGCACAAGTACACGTCAAAACCGGACGCAGTGTCTGCATCCGGTTGGTGACGGTTGAGGGGGAAATGTTTCAGATCGTCAGATAGGATGTCATTGCG
>PLNY01000453.1 GCA_003141915.1 Anaerolineae bacterium
GCCGCGTGCATCACGATTGCGCAAACGACGTTTCTCGTTTTGTCGATTGCGTTTGATTTGAGATTTGATATTAGCCAAAGTGTTGCCTCCAACAAAATGAACTTACCGAGTGAGGCGGTATTGTACATGATAGAGTTGGTTTTGTCTAGAAAAAGATTCCGGATTTCGATGAGAAATCCGGAACATAACTTATTGAGTCGGCGTAACGGATGGCGGCGTCGTGGCAGAAGGCGTACGCGGCGTACTGGTTACGCGCGTAGGCGTCGGCGTTACGAGGTTTACCGGAATCTGCAATTGTTGTCCAACCTGAATTGAATTGGGATCCGTTATATTATTGGCTGTAGCAATTGCGTCTGCTGAGCTATTGAATTTTGATGCGATGCCTGCCAATGTGTCCCCTGTTTCTACCGTATAAGGAACTTTGGAACCCGACCGCAAGTCGGCGGGAATCGGTGTAGGCGTAAACAACTTCATGCCCGGATTTGGAATTTGAATTTGATCTCCCACATGGATGATTTGAGTAACTGGGTCAATGCTGGTGGGGTTGATTTGCAAAATGAGCAGAATCCCATTGGCTCCCAGATTGAACTTCTTCGATATACTATCAAGCGTATCGCCATCTTGAACCGTATAGCTCTGTGGCCCGGAGGGTGTGAGCGTTTCCGTTTCGGTTCCTGTGGGCGTGATGGTCGGCGTATCCGTTGGAATCGGTGTGTTGGTTGGAGTAAACGTCAGGGTTGGCGTTGGGGTTTTGGTGGCGAATACCGAGGCGAGCGGCTGACTTGGGCCTGCGAGCCAGACGATCAAAAGGATCAAACCCGCCAAAATAAGCAACCCCGCCGTGCCGTATATAAACGTAATGTTGGTTCGTTGACGACGCTTGCGGTAGTTCGCAATGACATTGCTGGTAGGTGGTTTATTTTCCATTGCATCATCCTCTACGCGCTGATGAGAAACAGCGCGTTAAATAATTTTACCTGAACTTCAGGGATTTAGGAAAAGCAAAAATCGGGAATCGGAAATGGGGAATCGAAACCGCACGAATCCCGAATCTCTATTCACCATTCACTTTTTCTCGAAATGTTGTAAATGCTCTTTCAAATATTGCCCGGTATATGAGCCTTTGATCTTCATAACTTGTTCCGGAGTGCCTTCTGCGATGAGTTCACCGCCGCGGTCGCCGCCTTCGGGACCGAGATCAATAAGCCAGTCAGCGACTTTGATAATATCGAGATTATGCTCAATGATCAACACTGAATTGCCAGCGTCAACCAATCTCTGCAAAACTTCAATGAGCTTATGCACATCCGCGGCGTGAAGACCCACAGAAGGTTCATCCAGCACGTATAAAGTCCGGCCGGTAGCGCGGCGCGAAAGTTCTTTTGCCAGTTTGACGCGTTGGGCTTCGCCTCCGCTCAACGTTGTGCCCGGCTGACCGATCCTCACATACCCGAGTCCAACTTCCTGCAACAAAGTCAAGCGGTTCATCATTGCCGGAAAAGCAGAGAATTCACTGAGCGCGTGATCCACCGTCATGTCGAGTATATCGGCGATATTATATTTATCGCGGAACATTACCTGCAACGTCTCGCGGTTGAATCGTTTGCCATGACACACATCGCACGGCACATATACATCGGGCAGGAACTGCATTTCAATCCGCAATTCGCCTTGACCTTGACAGGCCTCGCAGCGCCCGCCGTGCACGTTAAAGGAAAATCGTCCGGGTTTGTAGCCGCGCACTTTGCTTTCAGGTAGTTCAGCGAATAACTTTCGGATTTCATCGAACATACCGGTGTAGGTTCCGGGGTTGGAGCGCGGTGTGCGGCCAATAGGAGATTGGTCAATGTCAATGACCTTATCAAGATGTTCGATGCCCTCGATCTTTTTATGTTCGCCCGACGATGTGTGTGCGAACATCAACTTCGACGCCAGCGCGTTGTACAAAATATCGGTCATCAACGTGGATTTACCGCTTCCCGAAACGCCCGTAATGCAAACCAATTTTCCAAGTGGAATAGAGACATTGATATTCTTAAGATTATTGCCGCGCGCTCCGATGATGTTCAGACTCTTGCCATTGCCTTCACGCCTCTTCTTTGGGATTTCGATCTGCTTGCGCCCCGAGAGATAAGCTCCTGTCAATGAGTGCGGATGCGCCATGATCTCATCCGGTGTTCCTTCCGCAATGATGCGGCCGCCATGTTCGCCTGCCGCGGGACCGAGATCAACAATCCAATCCGCAGCGCGAATTGTTTCATCGTCATGTTCAACGACCAGAACAGTGTTTCCGAGATCGCGCAAACCCTTCTTCNNAAACCCTTCAACGTGTTAAGCAAGCGCTCGTTATCGCGCGGATGTAATCCGATGGATGGTTCGTCTAAAACATACAACACACCGACCAATCGTGAACCGACTTGTGTTGCAAGCCGAATGCGTTGCGCCTCGCCACCGGATAAACTTCCTGCAGAACGATTCAAGGTCAAATAATCCAGCCCAACGTCAACAAGAAATCCAAGACGCGATTTGATTTCTTTGATCACGCGTTCGGCAATCGCTTTTTGACGCTTGGTCAATGGTGATTTCTTTCCGTTGATTTCGCTGATCCAATTCAATGTTCTGACGATGGGCCAGCCAGTCACTTCAATGATGTTGACTCCGCCAACAGTCACTGCGATGGCTTCGGGGCGCAAGCGTTGACCTTTGCAAGTGGGACACGGCTTATCGGACATATATTCCGAAATGCGTTCACGGATATATTCGGAATTTGTTTCGCGGTAACGCCGTTCAAGGTTGCCGACCACGCCTTCAAAGTCGCGCGCGAATGTGAACTCGTGTCCCTTCGCGCTCTTGTATTTGATGGGAATCTCTTTGCCGCGCGTGCCATAAAGAACGATTTCCAATTGTTCTTTGGATAATTCTTTAACAGGCTTATCGAGGTCAATATCAAAAAAGCGAGCCGCGGCTTCCAGCGACTGCCAGTAATATCCGCCTTCTTCTTTTGGTCCGCCCCATTCCATGGCGATGATTGCGCCTTCGTTGAACGAAGCGTCTTTATCGGGAATCAATAAATCAGGATCAATCTCTAGTTTGTTTCCCAAGCCCTGACAATCCGGACAGGCGCCATGCGGCGTGTTGAATGAAAAAGTGCGCGGCTCGATCTCCGGCAGGCTGATGCCGTGAACGGGACACGAAAGATTTTCGGAGAAGTGAAGATCGTTATCTTTATCCTTGCTATCAACTTTTGAAACGATGAGAAACCCCTCGCCGAATTTCAAGGCTGTTTCAACAGAATCAGTCAAGCGCGAACGCGCGGCTTTTTTATCTTCATCAGTGCCATCATGTGCAATGACAAGACGATCCACAACCGCGTCGATGTTATGCTGTTTATAACGGTCGAGATTGATTTCATCGTCCAGCGAATAGACCGTTCCATCCACGCGGGCGCGCACAAAACCTGATTTGCGAATCTCCTCGAAGACCGCTTGATAAGTACCTTTGCGTCCACGCACAACCGGCGCGAGAATCAGAATCCGGCTTGCATCGGGAAGTGATTCGATGGCATCCACGATTTCCTGCGCGGATTGCTTGACCACTTCTCGTCCGCAAATGGGGCAGTGCGGAATCCCAGCGCGCGCGTAAAGCAAGCGGAGGTAATCATAGATTTCGGTAACGGTTCCCACCGTCGAGCGCGGATTGTGAGACGTGCCTTTCTGGTCAATCGATACAGCGGGCGATAAACCATCAATGTAATCCACATCGGGTTTATTCATCTGTCCGAGGAATTGACGCGCATACGCTGAAAGCGATTCGACGTAACGCCGCTGACCTTCGGCAAAGATGGTGTCGAATGCCAGCGAGGATTTACCCGAACCGGATAAGCCGGTGATGATCACCAGCTTATCGCGCGGAATCTCAACGGTGATATTTTTTAGATTGTGGACGCGCGCGCCCACGACACGAATGACATTAGGAGACATAGGAACCTTTGGAAATTCGATTATAGCACATTTGTTTTATTTTCATATATCCGCAATTACTTCCTCGGTGCGACGGCAAACTTTTATTATACCTTTTGAGTTAAACCCGACATGATATACTCCGTGCAACTTCTCAAATCCGGTGGGGTTATTTTTATCGAATCCCGCCGGTAAGGTTCATTCGTGCCGGAAATAGAGTTCAACGAAGAAGAAATATTATTACGCGCTTCGCAGGGCGACCGCGAGGCTTTTGGTCTGCTTTACGAACATTATATTGATCGTATCTTCAACTACGTCTATTACCGGACAGGGAATCTTCATGACGCTGAAGACCTCACGGCACGCGTCTTTCAGCGGGCGATGAATCATATTCGCACTTATACGGATCGCGGCGTTCCATTCTCTGCCTGGTTGTATCGCATCGCGCACAACCTCGTAGCCAACTGGCACCGGGACCGCAGCCGCAAACAGGAAATTCCGCTGGATGATTTGCCGATTTCATCTGCCAAGGTGGATCGCCCGGAATCGACTCTGGTGCGTTCGCAGGAACAGGATGCGCTTCTGCGAATCATCCGCCAACTGCCATCGGAACGACAGACGCTGCTGATCTTGAAGTTTGTCGAGAACCTGTCGAACGCGGAGATCGGTCAGATCATGGGACGCAGTGAAGGAGCTGTCAAGAGTCTGTATCACCGCACGCTTCTGGCTCTGCGCGATCAGATCGGCGATCAAAACATTAATCTTGAAGGAGATTGAAGCCGGTTTGGTTTGGCGTATTGCAGTAACGATAGACCGTCGGGTGAATGGAGAATGATGAGTAAGAACGAGACAATTTCTTCTGAAACACAATTGGATGAACTCGAAGCGCATCTGGCCGGGACATTGAAACGGGTCGCGCCTCGACGCGATTTTGTCCGGCGCCTGAGCGGACACATCCACTTCCCGCCGCGTGCGGAGATCGCTACGCGCCTGCACGATTGGAGAAGACTGTTTATCGTCTTCAGCAGCGTGGTTTCAGGGATGTTGTTGATCGTCACCGTTGCCCGCGCGTTATATCATTTGTTTGGAAGAAGGAACATGGGTTAAATCAAACTTCCGAAGGGAGAAAGGCTTCGGAAGTTTTTATTTAGCGGTTGATTAATTCTTCACATAATTTTTTCGCTTCAGTAATCAAATCCACATCCACAGGCAACTTGAATTCCTCATCCACGCGTAACGTCAAATGCGCGGCCGTTTGGCGCAGGTCGTCAGAAAGCGTTGAATCTTCAATCAGCAGATGAAGCAAATCGTAGGCGCTCGGCGTTCGAATCGACTCGCCGCGCCGGGCAAAATATTCGCGGGCCGCAATCCCCGCCGCGCGCCGCGCACAGACGCGCGCTTGTCCCTCGTTGCCGCGTGACCGAGCTTGTTCAGCGTGTTTAAATTCTGCATCGATCTGCGCTTGTGGATTCACAGATTCCATTATACCTTTGGCGGTATAATGGCGGGAATTTTGGAGGTAGACATGAAAACTCGATGGTTCCAAATCCTTGCGGCAGTGATCATCTTGAGTTTGGTGCAGATGTCCTGCGTCAGTTATAACAGTCTCATTTCTTCGCAGTCTTCGACGCCGGGTTCTTCATCCAATGCAGTTACACAAGTTCCCCAGGCTACACAAGTTCCACAAGCTACACAAGTTCCACAAAATCCCACGGCGGTGCCAACTGTTCCGGCTGGTCCAACCACTGTGGCGATCCAGGCCCCATCGGTTACAACCAATGAGCCGTTCAAGATCACCGGTTCTTTCAAATGGACTCAAGAAGACGGAGGAACACTTACCGATAATATTCTTTTTTCGGAACGACAGGTGATCCTGACCGACCTGCATGGTTTTGTCATTCGTAATAAGCAATGGGTATTGCCGGTTGATTCCCAGGTGCTTGGATATGTTCAATATGATCCCAGCACCGGCAATGGCACCTATGAACTTACGCTTCCTGAGGTTCCACAAGGGACATTTAACAATGTCGGCAATAAAAATCCGCAGGATACCGGCGTGCAGATTTTTACAATGGATTATGAACCGAATCTTTATGGGAGTCCGTTCGAGGCGGGGGATGATCGATTCCAAGGCTGGCCCGGTGATGGGTCTTCCATCAAATTAGATCTGGATAGAGATGGTGAAATCACCGGAGGCAAGATCATCGTTTGGGCACCAGATGATAAGCAATATTTTCCAACCGGTTTTGGCCCGGACAACAAACTGTTCACAGCAGACGATCCGACCGCGCCGATTCCAGCTGGATATACGGTTGTGAATCTGGATACCAACCCATTTACGTTTTCCCAAGCTCCTCAGCAGGATATTCCGTTGATTGAAGCGCAGGAAGCCAAGCCTCATGATTTTTCCAAAGAGACATACACACAGTCTTTTGACGATCTGGTCAGCTTCCTGAAGACTTATTATGCTTTCGATGGCATTCAGGGAAAACAACCCAATTGGGATCAGGTGGTCGCCAGCATTCGCCCGCGCATCCAGCAGGCTGAACAGAATCAAGATAAGCTTGCTTTTTATGAAGCCTTACACGATTTTACTTATGCGTTTAAAGATGGTCATGTTGGCTTGGATGGCGGCGATTTGTTCACAAAAGATTTTCAGAATAACTATGGCGGTAGTTTAGGTTTTACGGTACGCGTGGTGGATGATGGCAGTGTGATGGTCGACTCGGTGCTCCCCGGCGGACCTGCGGATGCGGCTGGTATGAAACCGGGAGCGATTGTCACGCAGTTTAATGGCAAGCCGGTCATGGATGTGATTAACGCCGAGCCATTGTTCTTCGGATTGCAATCGTCGGATTTCGCCATCACATATTACAAGGCGATCATGTTGACGCGCACCCAGCCCAACTCGCAAGCAACCGTGACTTTCACGAATTCCAGCGGCCAACCAAAGACGGTGACTTTGACCGCCGAGTCTGAAGTTGATAGCTTGCTCAAAGAACTGGGTGTAAATCAAACGCCCAATTTACTACCTGTAGATTTGCAAACTCTAACGGTTAACGGAACAGATATCGGCTATATTCGACTCAATACCAACTTTGATGATTTAAACCTGATACTGAAACTCTTTGAACGCGGCTTAAAAGATTTTCAACAAAACAAAGTGAGCGGCTTGATCATTGATTTGAGAGACAACGGAGGCGGGGTTGATCTGGGGTTGGCAGGTTATTTGACCAATCAAACGATCAACCTTGGACAATTGGAATACTATAACAAACTGACCGGAAAATTCGAACCACAGGATCAGCCCGATCAAATCCTGCCCAATCAAGAGCAATATCATTTCGATAAGATCGCGGTTCTCGTGGGACTCAATTGCGCCAGCGCCTGTGAACTCGAAGCCTATGGATTCAGCAAAGTGCCCGGCGCAGCTATCGTTGGAGAATACTCGACTGCCGGCGTAGAGGCGGAAGTTTCGCGCGGCCAAGTGATCATGCCGGAAGGAATCAATATGCAATTCCCAACCGGGCGCGAGGTCCTTCCAGATGG
>PLNY01000311.1 GCA_003141915.1 Anaerolineae bacterium
CGCTGACATTGCTAGTTTATCAAATCGTTTATTCCGACGGCGGAAAAGTTCCAACATCGCAATGGGAATTGCTTCAATATTTAAAGTCGTTGGGTTTTCCAATCACGGACGTTGCAAAACGATTCGATGATATTGAGTCTGCGATTGCTTACACCGAAACATGGAACACGCGCCGCGATGAATTGACTTACGAAGCCGACGGCATGGTCATCAAGATTGACAATTTGAATCTCGCGGCGGAATTGGGCTTCGTAGGCAAAGACCCGCGCGGCGCGACGGCGTTTAAATTCCCGGCGCGCGAAGTGACGACGAAGTTATTGGATATCCGCGTCAGCGTGGGAAGAACCGGCGTCTTGATTCCGAACGCGGTGCTCGAGCCGGTCGAGATCAATGGCGTGATCGTCGAGCGCGCTACATTGCATAACTTCGATTACATTGCTGAGAAAGATATTCGCGTTGGCGACCGCGTGCTGGTTAAACGCGCCGGTGAAGTCATTCCGTATGTGATTGGTCCCGTTGCAGACGCGCGTACCGGCAAGGAAAGGAAATACAAGCCGCCGCAAGTTTGTCCGGTGTGCGAACAGCCCGTAGAACATTTCGAAGGCGAAGTGGCGTGGTATTGCGTCAACGCGGCGTGCCCCGCGCAACTCCAACGGAACATTGAACATTTTGTTTCGCGCGGCTCGATGGACATCAATGGGCTTGGAGAAAAGATCGTTGAGAAGTTGATTGAAACTGGCGCGATCAAAGATGTGGCGGATATTTACACCTTGACGCGTGAATCGATTCTCGAAGCCGTCACGAAAAAAGATCGCAAGACCGAAAAGGAACCACCCGGCAAGATCGCTGATAATTTGTTGGCGGCGATTGCCGAGTCGAAGAATCAAGCCCTACCGCGTTTGATCACGGCGTTGGGAATGCGCGGTGTGGGCGAAGTTTCCGCGCGCGACCTTGCGAGTCACTTTGGAAATTTGGATATGTTATCCAGAGCCAGCGTGGATGATTTACAACAGATCGAAGGCATCGGTCCGAACATCGCCGAAGCCATTGTAGATTGGTCCAAACGTCCGGCGAATCAAAAGATATTGAAGAAGTTGAAAGCGGTTGGATTATGGCCGGTGTTGAGCGTAGGGGCGAAAGGCCTTTTGCCCGAAGGCAAGTTGAGCGGATTGACCTTCGTTGTCACCGGCACGCTCCCAACGTTTTCGCGTGATGGCGTGAAAGAGTTCATCGAATCGAACGGCGGCAAAGTGACCGATAGCGTCAGCAAGAAAACAAGTTGTCTTGTGCTCGGCGCGGAGCCCGGCTCGAAATTCGAGAAGGCCAAGTCGCTGGGCGTAAAGATAATTGATGAAGATGAGTTGAGGAAGTTAGCAAAATAATGAAGGATCTCTTTATCAAATGGTTCATGTCGTTGAACGCCTTCCTACTCCGCCTCAGCCGCGGACGAATTGGAAGCAAACTCGGCACGCAGACAATTTTGCTTTTGCATACCACTGGTCGCAAATCGGGACAGGAGAGCGTCATCCCGATTGCATATTTCGATTACGAAGGCAAATATCTGATCGTCGCATCGAATTGGGGAAAGGATCAGAACGCAGATTGGTATTTGAATCTAAAGCATCAGCCGCGCGCCGCGCTTGAAGTCAAGGGAAAAAGAATCGAAGTCCAAAGCCGCGAAGCGATGGGCGAGGAATATGATCGGCTGTGGAAATTCGCGACCGAGCATCATCCGCCGTATCTGGATTATCAAAAGATGACCACGCGTCACATCCCGATTATGGTGTTTGAATCTGTTTGACAGTTCATCCTCAAGCGGCTAAACTAGGCCAAGTTATTTTTACGAAGTACTGCGTAATTATTTAATTCAAAACCCTGTTTTTTATCTTTTCACGGTTAAGTTCACACGCAAAGATTCAAACGGGGAGCAGTAGGAGTCGATCATGGAATTCAACATAGATGATGCGGTCTCGCGCCGCGTCAAGGTTTTCACCGACCGCGTCTCGATGGCAAAGGCCAATGATCTATATTTTTACAATCAGCCTATCGAAGAACTGCGCAGCGGCGCAAAGGTTTTGGTGCATGGCCGCGAAATGGGAATGTATGCCTCGTACGGTTATCTTGGATTGTTAAATCACCCGCGCATCAACAAAGCGGCGCGCAAAGCCATTGATCAATACGGCACGGGCACCAACGGTGTCCGTTCGCTGGCCGGCACGCTCACCATTCACGATGAACTCGAAGAGACCATCGCAAATTTCAAACATGCCGAAGCCGCGCTGACTTTTACATCGGGATACGCCACCAACCTGACGGTCATCTCAACGTTGATGGGACGCGGCGATTATGTGTTATCCGATAAATTGAATCACGCTTCCATCGTGGACGGATGCCTGATGTCAGGCGCAGAATTCCGCCGCTTCAAACACAATGACATGGAAGATTTGGATCATCGGCTCGGACAAATCCCGGACGGCGTGGCCAAGCTGGTCGTTGTTGACGCGGTCTTCTCGATGGACGGTGACGTGGCTGACCTGCCCCGCATGGTTGAAGTTTGCAAAAAATACAACGCCTATCTGATGGTGGACGAAGCGCATTCACTTGGCGTGCTCGGCAAAACCGGACGCGGCATCGAAGAACATTTCGGCCTCGAAGATGTGATAGACATCAAGATGGGAACGCTCAGCAAAACGATTCCGTCCATTGGTGGATATATCGCTGGTAAAAAGGATTTGATCACCTACATGCGCCATGCCAGCCGCGCCTATCTTTTTTCCGCTGCCCTTCCGCCCGCTCAAGCCGCCGCCGCCAATGAAGCCTTCAAAGTGATCCTCGATGAACCCTGGCGCATCAAGAAATTGAATCACAATACACAGCTATTCATCAATGGGCTCAAGTCCGCCGGCTTCGACACCTTGCTGACCACGACCGCCATTGTCCCCATTTTATGCGGCTCCGATGATCAAGCCTTTGCGATGACTCGAGAGGCTCAGCACCATGATGTGTTTGTTTTGCCGGTCGTTTCGCCTGCTGTGCCCGAAGGCATGGCGCGGCTGCGCGCCACGGTCACCGCCGCACATGAGCCAAGCGACATCGAAGGCGCCATTGACGTAATTGCAGCCGCCGGAAAACAAATCGGGATTATTTGAAAGAAGCGGCCGTCATCTTTAAGATGACGGCCGCTTTCTAATTTCTGATCCTTCACTTCGGTCATCGCGCCGTCTGTGATAAACTCGGAACATGCCCTCCGTGATTCTCAAACCCGGACGTGAAAAATCTGTCTTACGCCGCCACCCGTGGATTTTCTCCGGCGCGATTCAACAAGCGGATCAAAACATCACTTCCGGCGCGACGATAGATGTGCTCTCCTCAAAAGGCGAATTCCTCGCCCGCGGCGCGTACTCGCCTCAATCACAGATCCGCGTCCGCACTTGGACGTTTGGCGATGAAGCCATCGATGCAGATTTCTTTCGCAAACGAATCCGTGCGGCGCTCAATACCCGAAATTCGATAATCAATTCAAAAGACACAAATGCGCTTCGTCTGGTCTATGCTGAATCCGATGGCATCCCTGGTCTCATCGTAGATCGTTATGATGACATCCTCGTTCTTCAATCTCTGACTGCCGGTTCTGAACATTGGAAAGAGACCATTGCTGATCTTCTGCTCGAAGAAACCGGCTTGAAAAATATTTACGAACGTTCCGATGCTGATGTCCGTGAATTGGAAGGCTTGCCGCCGCGCGTTGGAATGTTGCGCGGCTCCATGCTCCATTCTCCATTAACCATCACCGAACATGGCTTGAAATTCCTCGTTGACATTGAGCGCGGCCACAAAACCGGTTTCTATCTCGATCAACGCGCCAATCGTCAGCGCGTGCGCACATTGGCAAGAGATAAAGATGTGTTGGATTGTTTTTGCTATACCGGTGGATTTACCGTTAACGCATTGACTGGCGATGCAAAATCAGTTTTATGTGTGGACGCTTCATCTGAAGCATTGACTCTTGCGCGTCAAAATATTGAACTTAATAAATTGCCACTCGAGAAAACGCAATTTATCGAAGGCGACGTGTTTCAAGTTTTGCGAAAATTCCGTGATGAAGCCCGCTCGTTCGATATGATTATTCTCGATCCGCCCAAGTTCGCGCCGACCGCCTCGCAAGCTGACAAAGCCGCACGCGGTTATAAAGACATCAATCTGCTTGCATTCAAACTATTGCGGCCTAATGGAATTTTATTTACATTCTCATGTTCTGGTGGAATTGATTCGGCCCTCTTTCAAAAAATTGTGGCAGGCGCCGCACTAGACGCGGGCGTTGACGCGCAGATCATTGAACATCTTTCCCAGGCGTCCGATCATCCTGTGTCGCTTCATTTCCCCGAAGGGACTTATCTTAAGGGATTAGTGTGCATCAAAAAGTAGCGGCGCAACATGTTGGGCCGCTACTTTGAAAGATCGCGCACCATTGAATCCATGTCCGCCAAAGTCGCCGCGACCCGCCCTGCGGGAATGTTTTGACGAAAGATATCGGCAAAGCCATCTCCCAACATAATCCGAACGATGCGCCACGAAGCCAACTGCGGCTGGATTTGTGCGCGCGGCAAAAGAGCCAGCGCCGCGTTCCACTGCGGATGACTATTGCTGTAATCCTTGAGCAGATTCATGGATGAAGCTCGCAAGGGAAACAAGCCCAATGCCTCCACCCATTTGGCTTGATTCTCCGGCGATAACATCCAGCGCACAAAAAGCCATGAAGCCAATTGCTGTTCGGGCGTGGACTTCAATACAATATACGATGAGCCGTAAATATACAAGCCGCTTTGCGTAGTGCCGGGAAAAGCCAGCACGGTCCATTCATCGGAATTATTGGCCGCCGCGAAAGCGCGCGCTTGATCGGATAATTCTTCGAGACTCGCCGTTGAGAACAATGCTTTGCGATTCGCAAATGCATCGAAAACGCCGGATGGATCGGACGCCGTCCAGGCACAGCCATCATCATAAAGTTGTTTCACAAACGTCAGCGCGGCAATATTGTTCGGGGTCAGGAAGCGGTAATTATTTCCTTCGAGCACGCCGCCGCCGAATGCCGTCAGCCATGAAAGCGCGGTCATTGCCTGCGTATCCACAAGCCACCCGCCCATTGTATCGTCCGATTTATCTTTGTCTTTCAACATCGCAAAGTGCGCCGCGCAAGCCTGCTTGCGAAAATCGTCGGCGGTGGCAGGCGCGGAATCAAATCCAAGTTCGCGCGCCCAGCTTGCGTTGTAGAGAAGGAAGCGCGCCGAACGTTCCGCCGGGATTCCCAATCGCTGATTATCCAGGTCGTCCTGATCCCAAAAGACCGATGGAATATCTTTTACCTCACCGGCGCTCCATCCATATTTTGGATCATTGACATAATCCGTCAGATCAACCACATGGCCGTTTGCATTCCACGATAAGGCATATTCAGGAAGTCCGACCACAAGCTGGGGACGCTGGGTCGCCAGGAAAGAAGTTCCGACATTTTGGAATAGTTCGTTGTATTCGAGCTGGCTGGTGGATTGAACCACAATGCCCCATTGATTCGTTTGATTGAATTCATCCACCTGCGATTGAAACAGATTCGCTTCGACGCCGAACCACGGATGCCAGACCTGAATCGTGATTCCCTTAAGCGATTCTTCCCTGACCCCAAGCTGGCTGACCGCTTGTGGAGTGATCGTCGGCTGAGGCGCGGTTGCATCCTGCGTTATCGTTATCGCCTGTGCCGATGATGTTACCATCGATGCAGGCTGACAAGCCGCGAGCGAAAACAAAAATAAAATGGAAAGACCGCGGCGGAAACTCATAATCCGCCGAAGACTGCAAACGGCACCGGACTGAATGTCAATATGAATATGATCAGCGCCAGCACGGCGATGGCGCGGCGACGCGAGTCAAGCTGGGTGATCTGATCGAGCGGTTCGGCGTGAACCCGTCCCAGCCAGAGCAAAATGACAGCCCAAAGCCACCAGCCATTCCAGAAGAACCCTAATAGAATTAATAGTCCCCAAATAAACGGGAAAAGTTTTTTGGCGGAATCACCAAACAGCGAGTAGATGACATGACCGCCATCCAATGTGCCTGCGGGAATTAAATTGAGCATGGTGACAAGTAATCCCGCCCAGCCTGCGAATGCAACCATACTGGTGCTCACATCTGTTGCCCCGAGCGGGAAAGGTTGGCCAGTGAAAAAATATTTCAGCCAATACAGCCCGAATGATATTCCGTGCGTGCTGGCAGGATCGGGTAAGAGTTTTCCGAAGATCATGTACTTCGCAAGCAGATAGAATATCGAGTTCCCTTCCTGTTCCAGCATCATTCCTGGAACCGGCTGAATGACCGATAATTTGGAAATCGAAAGACCATAAAATAGAATGGGGATAGCCACGATGATGCCAGCCAGAGGTCCGGCTACGCCGATATCGAATAACACGCGTTTATTTTTCGGCGTGCCCCGCATCAGAATCGCGGCGCCCATCGTGCCAAGCGGCGGAAATGGAAGGGGAATAAAGTACGGCAGAGTCGCAGCGGTTTTATGATGGCGGCTCATAAAGTAATGTCCGAACTCATGCGCTAAAAGAATCGACATCAAACTCAAGGCATAAGGCCAGCCGCTGAGCATGGATTGGATGAATGCGATAATTTGCCCCAATACTCCCGGCGAGGTAGGTGCCACCGATTGTTGCGCGCCGACCAGCATGACACTCAAAACGGTCAGAATGAAAAGGATAATGTTAATGGAAACCCGCGTCGGTTTGGCATCCGGCTTCTTCGGCGCAAGAAAGACCAGTTGTTGGCCGGGATCCAGACGAAACAAAGGCGTGATGTCGTACGGTTTAAGGGAGTCCGCCAACTGGTCGTAGGCGGAAACGGAATCTTCGGAGAGCAAATGTCCACGATAACGCGCAATCGAACCGTGAGTTGGATCGCCCATTGTAAAATCATCAACTTGGAAAACGCGTGAGACCAAACTATTTAGAATTTCAATTTCAGGAATCGGCATTTGTACCTTTATCAAGCAAAATCATTTACACGGCTTTACCACAGAGCGCACAGAGAACGCGGAGAATTTTTAAAAGTCTCTGTGGACTAAGTGGCCTTTGCCTGCACTCCCTGGCACTTGCGCCCAAGGCAAGTGTGGTGCAGGTACAAGTGTGGTGAACATCTTTCGGCTTACGGGAGTGGATGGGAGTCGAACCCACCGCGGCCCGCAACGCGACCCGCCACAGGTTTTGAAGACCAGGAAGCCCGCCGGGACATAACCACTCCCGTCGATAAGCATAATCGAAGCAGATTAGATTGGCAAGCCATGAAAACGGGAAGCTTTGGATTCTATTAAGCAATCCAATAATAATTCACC
>PLNY01000071.1 GCA_003141915.1 Anaerolineae bacterium
AATTGCTGGCTTTCAACCTGCCAAACACGATAAGTACAGCGGAATACAATGCAATCAAGGAACGCTTCAGGACCCTGATCACAAGAGCTGGCGATGGCTTGAGCGGTTGGTCAGTTCAACACCGCCAGACGGTGCGCGTGGGCGAATTGGCCCAGGATTCTCGTTATATAGAAGTCGAACCAAGCCTGCATTCCGGAATGTATATTCCGCTGAAAGCCGGGGAACGCTTGGTGGGTGTGATCAGCATCGAAAGCGAAATGCCCAATGCTTTCAGTGAGGCGGATGAACGCTTCGTGGCTACTCTGTCCAACCAGGCGGCGGTGGGTCTCGAAAACTCGCGTCTGCATGAAGAAACCCTGCGTCATATAAAGCGGCTTGAGGCGCTTCATGCCATTGACCAGAGCATTGCCGGAAGCTTCAACCAAAGTTTGATCCTCGAGATTTTGCTGACGCACACACTCGATCAATTGGAAGTGGACGCGGCCGTCGTCCTTCTGCTGGAGCCTTATCAGCGGACCTTGCAATATGCTGTCGGCAAAGGTTTCCGTACCCGCACCATTGAGATTGCCAACTATAAACTAAGCGAAAGTTTAGCCAGGCAGGCGATCATGGAACGCCGAATGATCCACATCAGCGATCGGGAAGCCGGGGAACTGAACCCTGCACTTGCCGATCTTTGGCTGGAGGAAGGATTCAAAAGCATGGATTCCGCCTCCTTGATCTCGAAGGGACAAGTCAAAGGCGTGCTGAATGTTTATCATCGCAAAGCCTTCACCCCCAACCCGGCCTGGAGCAGTTTCCTTGAAACCCTGGCGGGTCAGGCCGCCATTGCCATAGAGACTACGCAATTGTTCAACGGCCTGCAGCAGGCAAATATGGAACTGGCGGTCGCGTATGATGCCACCATCGAGGGCTGGTCACGAGCGATGGATTTACGAGACAAGGAAACCGAGGGACACACCGAACGCGTGACGGAAATGTCGATGCAAATGGGAAAAGCCATGCAATTCGGCGAGGAGTATCTCGTTCAACTGCGGCGGGGCGCCCTGCTTCACGATATCGGCAAGCTGGGTGTGCCCGATGGCATCCTGCTCAAAGCGGACAAGCTGACGGAAGAGGAATGGCAGATCATGAAAAGCCATCCACAGTTGGCTTACGATATGCTATCTTCCGTCGCCTATCTACACCGCGCGCTCGATATTCCCTACTGCCACCATGAAAGGTGGGATGGCACCGGTTATCCGCGAGGCTTGAAAGGTGAACAGATCCCGCTGGCAGCCAGGATATTTGCGATTGTCGATGTTTGGGATGCGCTGACCAGCGACCGTCCTTATCGCAAGGCTTGGAGCAAACCGGATGCCCTGAAATACATCCGTGAACAGAGCGGAAAGCATTTTGATCCCCAAGTAGTGGATATCTTCCTGAAAGAGTTTGGAAATGAATAGCCCTGGGCCAGTATCTCTTTTGCAACATTGGATAACCGCCACCCAGCATCCCCTCGCGAAGCATCCTGTAAGAGAGTGTTTCTTAAATCCTGTTCGCTTTATTTTTTGTACGATGAAGCCAAAGGCAGACCACTTTATATTGTGAGGGAAGCACCGAAGGATGAATGATTAGAAATGCAGTGTTTGCTCTTTGGACATTCGAGCAGAGAATCGCTTGAATGTCTTTTTTATTTCGATCCATCTTGGCTGGCTTTCTTTTGTTTTTTTTCTTTTAGGATTTTGGAACTGTTTCTCCGTAAAAAATTATCTATGCCGATTATAGCGGAATGTGGCTATAATTGACTTAACTTGAAAATGGGATGACAAAATGACGCCAAGTGAAACTGCTTATTCTGAAATCGAAAAACTGGTTCAGCGTTTCAAGAATACGTCCGCGGCTGGACGTAAAGCCATGAATGAGAACGCGACGCGGCAGGGATTTATCCTTCCCATGTTTCATGCTCTAGGCTGGGATATTGAAAATATCAACGAAGTCAGTCCAGAAGAAAAAGTATCGCGCGGTTGGGTGGATTTCTCTTTCCGAATTGGCGGCGTGCCGAGATACTTCCTTGAAACTAAAAGAGCCAATGAAGACTTAAACGATCCGCGGTGGGTCACGCAGGCGATTGATTACGCTTGGACAAAATCGGTGACGTGGGCTTTGCTCTCGGATTTTGAAGGCTTGAAGGTATTCAATGCCGAATGGAAAGAAGCGAATCCATTCAACGCACGGTTCATTGAGTTCGACATAGATAATTACCTGACAGATTTTGATCGCTTGTGGTGGCTCTCGAAAACGGAGACCGCTTCCCGCCGGTTGGACGCGGAAGCAGAAAAAGTCGGGAAGAAAGAAAAGCGGCAGCCGGTAAGTCAAATTTTGTTCGATGATCTAAAAAGGTGGCGCGAGAATTTATTCAAGAATTACAAAGCTTTCAATCTGGGTTATTCCGCCGCGCAAGTGGATGAGGCGGTTCTGCGTCTGATGAATCGTTTGATTTTCATCCGGACAGCAGAAGACCGTGAGGTTGAAGAAAACCGTCTGCAATCTTTGGTGCGGGTATTGAAGGACAAGAAACAAATCAGCAACCTTGACCACGAATTAACTTTGCTGTTCCGTGAAATGGACGGGGTCTATAACTCTGAACTGTTTGCAAAACATTTTTCGGAAGAGTTGAAAATCCCGCCAAGCGATTTGGAAGAAGTCATCGAAGGCTTGTACGAAAAGAATTACATCCGTTATAACTTCAATGCTTTGGATGCCGATGTATTAGGCACGGTGTATGAGCAATATTTAGGTCATGTGGTTGCAGAGGGCAAAGGGGAAACGCACGTTGAAGAAAAAAGAGCGAAGCGAAAAAGCCAGGGGATTTATTACACTCCGACTTTCGTGACAGAATATATCGTTAAGCAGACGGTCGGGAAATATCTCGAAGAAAACGGATACAATCCATCGAAGCCGCCGCGTGTGTTGGATATGGCTTGCGGTTCGGGATCGTTCCTGATTGAAGCCTTTGACACGATTGACGATTTTGTTGCCAAGCAACGCGGACAGGCGTATGCCCCACCCAGCCCCACCCGTCACTCCGTGACACCCTCCCCAAATCCGAAGCAGTCGGATTTGGGGAGGGCTGGGGAGGGGCTTTTTGATCGAGCAAGGCAATTAGAAGTTTTGGAAAATTGCATCTTTGGCGTGGATAAGGATAAGCAGGCGGTGGAAGTGGCGCGCTTGAATTTGCTTTTGCGCGCCTTGCACAGCCGCGACAAATTGCCGATGCTGGAAAATATCGCATATAGCGATAGCTTGCATAAAGAGACATTTGAATCAAACTTTTCGCAAGTGGTGAAAGAAGGCGGCTTCGATATCATCATTGGAAATCCGCCATATGTACGAATTCAAACATTAGACAAAATGGAAGTTGATTATTTCAATCAAAACTTTGAATCTGCCACTGGCAGTTATGATATTTATGTTTTGTTTGTAGAAAAGGCTATGCAATTACTCAAGCCAAACGGAGTGATGGGATTTATTCTTCCAAATAAGTTTATGCAAGTAGATTACGGCGAAGGATTACGAAAACTATTATCTGAAAATAAATACGTTGAACAAATCGTTGATTTCAAGGCGTTTCAAGTATTTGAAGGAGCAACGACATATACTTGTTTACTCTTTTTGAGAAAAAAACAAAATCCGACTTTCAAATTGGTTGTGCCTGTTTCTCCAGAAGAAAAAACATCTGAAATCTTCAATGTTCCATCAACAGAAGTTTCAACTGCTAGCTTGACTTCAAACGCGTGGTCTCTTTCAGATAGTCGCGCAATCGGCTTATTAGAAAAAATCAAAGGCGCAAATTCAATTCCTTTGCTTGAAGTGCCTTCTGATATGTCTCGTGGATCAAGCAGTGGAGCAGATAACATCTTTATTTTGTCAAAGATGACGGGTGGTCGTTATAAATCGAAGGATGGTGATACAGTTGAAATCGAAGCAAAGGTTTTGCGCGTACCACTTTATGCAACTGATTTTGGTAGATATAATTTCAGACCAGAAGCAAAAGAACGAATAATCTTCCCTTATAAAGTTACTTCTGATGGTTATAGCTTGTTTGAAGAAAGCGAATTCAAAAAGAATTTCCCAAAAGCATTTGCGTATCTCTTGAAACACAAAAAAGAACTTGAAGAACGAAAAGACTATAAGATTTGGTATGCGTTTAGCGCGCCAAGAAATTTACATCTTCATGATATTGCTCAATTAGTTGTTCCCTTGTTAGCTGATAAAGGATTGTACGCCTTTTTGCCCAACAACCAGAGCGACTTTTGTTTGATGGCAAGTGGTGGATTTAGTATTTCTGTCTTAGACAAATCAATTTCACCAGCTTATATATTGGGTCTCTTGAACTCAACAGCGCTCTTTTGGTATTTGAGACAAATTAGTAATGTATTTAGGGGCGGATGGATTACCTGTACAAAGCAATATGTCGGTCAGCTTCCTATTCATCGTATTGACTTCGATAAGCCTTCGGAGAAATCGGCGCATGATGAGATTGTCAAACTGGTAGAGAACATGCTGGCACTGCAAAAAGAGCGTCAAGCTGTGAGACCGGAAGATGATTTAGATCGCGNNATGGGTTAACGGAAGAAGAGATAAAGATTGTTGAAGGAAGATAGGGATGTCAGAAGATAAAAAAGGTCCTAGTCAAGGAGTGGTAACCGCTGCAATAGTCGCTGCTATTGCTGCCATTTTGGCGGCACTGTTTGGTGCTTATGCTGTTTTGGTAGCGGCACACATTTTGCCGTTTCCTTTTCCAGCTTCACCAGAATAGATCAAAGGATGGAAAACTTTTGAAAGCAAAGGCTTCATTTGTAAAAACAATTCTTGGCCGCTTAATTTTCAAGCGGTTCGATTTACCCAGATTTTTTCGTTGGGTATTCGTGCTCATCCTCTACCTGATCACCTTTAGCGCCCTTGACCAACTCGCACACACGCTCCAGTTATACCCCGGTGTTGTTGCTTGGTATCCCCCGGACGGCTTGAGCCTAGCTTTCCTGCTGACCTTCGGGGCGGGCTTTACACCCGTCTTTGTGCTCGCATCCCTGTTCAGTAGTCTTTTTATTTATCATTTTTCGACTCCGNNAGCCACGATCCTGGCGGTGATTTCCGTATCTGTACTGATCCAATATGGAGAAATACCGGCAGCGGTCTATTTCAATGCGGTCGCTGAATGGTGGATCGGGGAAATGACCGGCATTGTGGTTTTTACACCTTTCCTGCTCGTTCATGCGATGCCATGGGTGCGCCGATTCATTAACGGAGAACTGAGAAACTCGAAAAAACAATTCGTTTTCCGCCGACCATCACTTCAATCCATCGGACAGGTAATCAGCATCCCGGTTATATTGTATATTACCTTTGGCATACCGGCATTGGGAAGCTTCGAGCCCTATTATTTGATGGCGGTTCCGCTGATCTGGATCGCCCTGAANNGGTTTTTCAAAGGTCAGCCTGGCGATCGTTGGGATGAATTTTGGAACCGTGCTGGCAATCTGGCTATTTAAATTTGATACTGCGCATTTAGGTGAACTCCAGTTCCTGACGCTGGGTATCTATGCAAGTACATTATTGACGGGGGCCATTATTACCCAGCAAAAGAGGACCCAGGAAGAACTTCGACAAAGCGAAGAAAAGTACCGCGATATGGTCAATACGGTGAACGACGGAATCTTCGCCAGCAATGATCGCGGAATTCTGATGTTTGCCAACCAAGCTCTTGCCAGGATACACGGGTTTGAACGTCCAGAGGAACTCGTTGGCAGAACTTTCCTCGAGTTCATTGCGCCGGCGATGGTCGGGAATATAACGCAGTCGTTCATTGAATCCTTACAAGGCGGGACGACCTCCGAAACGATCGAGGCTAAGATCATTCGACCAAATGGGACAGGCGCGTTCATCGAAATCAAACCGGTTCC
>PLNY01000049.1 GCA_003141915.1 Anaerolineae bacterium
CAAAGAAGTTCCATACGGGCCGGTTGAGCAAGGCGCGCCGCGTTGCGCCCAAGGAGATGCCTCAACATCAGGTTCGCGAAGGTTTGCAGGCCAATCATTATAACTATCTGGATAATTAACTATGCTCCATTGACTGTCAGCATAATTCTTGTTGCGCCATACACGAAACCCGTTGTAATTGTAAGAATATTCAACAACTCCATCACATCTAATGTTTTGTATATTGGCTATTGAGACTGGTGGCGTTCCGGCGTAATCGATGCAGACAGGCACAGGATTAAGTGGCGGATAAGGGATTTGCGCATTTGCGATATTAACCCCAGTTGCCACAATACTTGCCCTTTGAGAGAAGTTAAGAGATGTGTTAGCCAGTGTATAGGCACCGTAATAATAGCCCGAACCCTTGCTTGTGAAATAATCGGAAAACGAATAGTCGCCCGTATTATACCCTGTTCCGTAGGCTTGCAACACACGACCATTACCAGAACTGTCCAATCCGGAGTAGATTGCGGTATGATTGTAATCAAATACCAAAAACACATTTAAATAAACGTAAACCGCATCGCCATATTCCTGTGCCGTCGTGTTTCCATAATCTTGTGCAGCGGCATCATAGAAAAGAAAACACTGGAGCATGACGCTGACAGCCGCCAGAGAAAATCTTGAAATGACATAATGCGATAAGGAATGCTTGAAAGATTTCATATTTCAATTGCCCCCTTTTTTCGATGTGGGCATTTGTTGCACCCCACTGGTTGGAGCAAGAAGCACTGCCGACAGTCTATTCTTTATCCGTTGCGCATATTCAGCCAACTCCGGTTGGTTGGCCACCGCAGGTTGGACATCAACCAGCATTATTTTTTCGGTATCGAAATCCATCTGTCCAGCCACTTCGAGAAAACGCTCAATGGCAGCTTTGCGTGTCGACACTGGGCCTATCGTTACCAGAGATTCTAGCAGCGGTATATAACGTTCTCGTTGCCCATCACGCCAAAGATGACGAGTTGCCTCAATTGCTGATTCCAAGTTTGGATCCTTCGGGTCTTTCAGAATACCAAGAATAACATCCTCCATGTCCACAAGCACGGCATCGCATGAACCAGAGCTTTCGAAACGTTCCTGATTGTCCATGAGCGCGACCAAGGAATCTGGTGTCTTGATTTGACCAGTGGCGAATGCAGCAGTTCCGAACACCCGTGAATCTGTTGTATTCTGCAAGACTCGCCGCAGTGTTGGAATTGCCTTTTCGCCATCAATACGCATGAGTGACAGGCAAGCGGGTCTGGAGATTTCAGGCACATTCATGTTCGTGTTATCTTCAAGAATTTTGTGTAAAAGTGACGATGATTCCGTGATGTCGAGAATTCCCAGCGTGTTTATTGCACTGGCTTGGAATTGAAGACTACCTTGAGCATTTGTCGCTGCCTCCATTAAAAAAGGAGTTTCCTTTTTTGAATCGGCTTCACTAATTTGTCCAAGCTCTTTCATCGTTAGTGCCACGTTGCCCATTGTGCGAACAGCTTCTGCGGAAAGGGTTTCATCCGCCGTTTTATCTTTGGCAACTGCGGTTGTCTCATTTAGAAGCTGAGACATTTCGGTTGAGTTTAACTTTTTACGATTGGATTGGAGAACTTCCACCGCGAGTGCTCGTGATTCTTTTGTTTCATTGCGGTCGGCGAGCACAGCAATACCCTCGGCGAACGAGGTGTTTGTCCAAGTTTGGTTTACTAAAACTTGAGCGCGTGGTGAAATGAGTGACGCATTGGATAATGCTTTCATCGGCGAAGGCTGATTTTGTGCAATAGCAGAAAACGCAGCGAGGAGAAGTGCAAAAGGGAGCGTTAATGGTTTAAGGCAACGACGCCCACAGTCGTTTTTTCCGTTAAATATGATTCTTTTCATTTGATCACTTGGTTTCTAAAGGGGTCAGTCCGTGAGACTGACCCCTTTCCTTGCCAACTCTTATCACTGTGCGGCTTTATCATCATCCTTCTTCGGTGCAGGCTTTCCCGGTGCGACTTTTTTTGCTGGCACGGCTTGCTTTCCAGTCACGGCTTGCTTTCCAGTCACAGTTTGCCTTCCAGTCACAGTTTGCCTTCCAGTCACAGTTTGCCTTCCAGTCACAGTTTGCCTTCCAGGCGGAGCTTGCCTTCCGGCCACGTCACGCCTTGGCTGAATACGCCCACCGGCATCTTTTCTGAAGTTATCGTTGCGGACTGCGCGATCTCGCCAACCAGGGTTACCTCTTTCCCATCCATGAAACCGCTCCAGCCGGACTGGATCACAGACCAGCCATGCACCGCCAGGTCCCAAATAGAAAGTCTGGTCGCCAACTACGCCGATGTATTCGCCATTAACTACGACATAACTGTCAGGAACCATGACTGGCTCCTCGACCACCGGTTGCGGAGCATAATACACCGGTTGCGGAGCCACAATTAGCGGTTGGAAACCTATCGTCCCATTTGGCTCCATTACGCAGCCTGTGAAGAAGGCTAAACCCCCTGCTGCTATTAACAGGCTACTTATTCTCAAGCATTTTGATTTCATTGTTTATTTTTTTGTTTTTTTTGTTTGTTTGACTCTACTGACTCGGTATTTGGATATTTGTTGTTGTTATACCATTTTCGTTTATTTGATTCAGCCGAGCGTCACCACCAGGGCGCAACGCTTGGCGTGTTAGTTTCAGCATCGCTTAGTGAGGCTTTCTTGCTGCACGCAGTTAAGGCGGCAATTAGAAGCAACGGTGTGATGAATAATATCGTGTTGGATTCTATTTTCATGGTATTGGTGTTAGGCGGCTCAACTATCACCGCAACATCAAAAATCACGCTTACACCGCGCGCACGTATTCACGAGCTTCCTGCACCCGTAAAAGCCGATGAGTGCAAGGACAGGCGAAGCAAAAATGGTGACGAAACCAATCAGCACAAACATCAACAGGAGACTGATGGGAATATTCACAAATGCCAAGATGTAAAGCGTCCAGCCTATGCCCGTGATCTTCCTGCGACCGAAAAACTGCGCGGAGCCGCAATGAGGGCAGCGCACGGCGACATCCTGCGGCATGGGCGGTGCCGGAGATGCAAGAGGTGTAGGTTGTGGCGCTGACATGGGCTGCGATACGTTCGTTAGTTGAGGGTCATATTGCATACTTACCTTTCTTGTTTGTTTATTGTATGGTTGCTTCTATCTTTTATTGTGACTGCGTTGGCAATTGTTGCATTTGCATTTGTTGGTATTGCCCAATACTCATTATGCTCCGCGTTCTTTTCACTTCCCCGGCGTCCGTGACCTGTTGCATCGTGTAACTGAAATCCCATGTGTAATTCTGTTTTTCCGTGGTATTTCCTGCCACATCAGTCGCTGTAATCACATCGTATAAGAAAATTGTGATCGTGCCTTTGTCTTGAAGCGTGTCCAGCGGTGGGCCATAAATTGTGAGATCTCCATCATTGAGCGGTGGCACAATGCCACCGCTAAACTCTTTGTAATCGGTGTTGTTGAAGGGAATGAGCTTGCCATCCACGTTAAATTGAACCACGGCTCCTTGACCATGAAACACCCGGTTCAACTGATTATGGATTTTGACTGTGAACACAAGTCTGTCTGGCTCGGGTATCAACTGCGGAATGGCGTCCTGCTCGGCAACCACCTGGGTTTGTGGGTTTATTATCAGAACCTCACCAAAATTGGGCTGAACTTGCGCAATGGTGGTTTTGTCCGCGCGAACCGCTTTATAGAGCGCGGGCACAATAGTTATGTCCAAACCACCCTTCGATTGAGTTGCGGTATTAACTTGGTCAGCAATGACATCAATTTTAGGAATTCGGCAACTGATTTGGGTTGTTTGCGGCGGAGCTGATGGTTGTGGGGATACGCAGCCATTCAATAAAATTAAGCTAATGGTAATTAACGGAAGCGTTTTCAGGTGTTTATTCATATTTTGGGTGGTTTATGGTTGTCGGATTTTCAAATTATTTCGACGGGGGTGTTCGTTGCGGCGGAGTCGGCGGCGCGGGCGGCGCGTGGTTGCCGCCGTGGTCGGGCGGGAAGATGCCGAGCAGAAATTCACCGCGCACGCCGGCGTTGGCCGGGTCGGTGGCCGGAAATTCCGAGTCGGCGGCGTTTGGATAATTGATCGTTTGAATTTTCATGGCACGACAATTTGCACCGTGTCGCTGGGCGCGGCCTGGCCGGCGTCGTTGGCGGCGATGACATAGACTTTCAACGTCTTGCCGCTGGGCTGCGCCGTCAGCGTGGCGTCGCTGTCGGTGACGGTGTTGATGTTGACGGGGATGGCGTCCACACCGTCAATTTGTTTGAACACGCGGTAGCGCGTCGCGCGGGAAGAATTGCTCCAATGCGCCAGCACGGTGCCGGCGGCTCCGGCGGTGAGGACGAGGCCGTCCGCCGAATCCGGCAGGTTGATCGCGCCGGGTTCGTTCAAGCCAAAGGCCAGCCAGAGCGGGTCGGTGTCGTCGAGCTTCTGGCCGAGTTCGCTGATGAGGCCGCTCAAACGGTCGCGCAAAGTTTGTNNTTTGTTCGGCGGCGTCGCGGAGATTCTTTTTATTGCCGGCATCCGTATTGCCGTCGGAGGCGGCGACGCGGGCGGTGGACAGCGCGGTGAACAGCACGCCGGCCTGCGCGGAAGTGACCACCAGCTTGGGCGTGTTGACTTCGTAGCCGGGGTTGGCGGCGAAAAAGTTTTTGAGCGCAACCAGCAACGCCTGGCGTTTGGCCTGCGTGGTGGGCACGGCGGTGGAGAGGTCGGGAAAGCCGGTGGCGGTC
>PLNY01000322.1 GCA_003141915.1 Anaerolineae bacterium
CTTCAATTGCAACGACAGTAAACCCTTTGTCTTGATGATTTTCGTAAAAGCCTTGAAGAATAGGCATCTCCGCCTGACAAGGCGGACACCACGTTGCCCATAAATTTACCAGCACAACCTGACCGCGATAATCGGACAGAGAATGATGAATTCCGTGAATATCATCGAGAGTCAAAGCTGGCGCATCCATCTGGACCTTGAACGGGACTGCTGAAAAATCTGTGGGCGATTCGGCGCTGACATTATTTTCATCCGTCAAAATCAGCCTATACGCGGCGAAGCCGATCACGATCAAGCCGATTCCAATCACCACGAGACCCGCGATATGGGAAGTACGATACGACATCTTTACCGCTCACCAGCCTTTGACGGATTGTCCTTGAATTTCATTACCCGCAGTATAACTCATCCATGAGCGCGTCATATCCAAAAAGGGATGAATGTCTGTGCATTGAGGAAGTTTGATACTATAAAACTGCTTTGACTCCGAGATAAGATATTCACAAATGCTAGACGTAGTAAAACAAATTCCGCTTTTGCACGGCCTAAGCGACGCACAGTTGGAGCTGCTCACGCCATTGTTTGAAGTGTTGACCTGTCCCGCCAATCATCTCATCTTTGAGCAGAACGAACAGGCCACATATTTATACCTTCTTCTATGCGGAACCGTAACTCTCCACTTTAAGCCTTACGATGGAACGCGCATGGTTCTCACGCACCTTCATGCGGGAGATGCGTTTGGCTGGTCATCGGTTGCAGGAGGGCTGGTATATACTTCCGGCATATCCAGTGAAACGGAAGTCAAAGTTATCCGAATACGCGGTAGGGATTTACGAAAGTTATGCCGCGATCATCCTGAGCTGGGAACCGTTATTCTTGACCGGCTTGCTGATGTCGTTTCAGGCCGCTGGAAGAATTCCCGCAACCAGGTCCAAGCCATCTTAAACCGAAATTTAAGCGAGAGCGACAAATCAAGATAACTGCTGGAGGGCAGTGTACATAAAGTCCCTGCAAAGCAGGGACTTTATGTTTATTTGGGCCGGGTAAATTGAAAGATGAGCAAAAGCCCCATCAGGATCAACGCCGCCGGCCAGATGTAATTGAGCGCGCCTGCCATGGGTGTATAACCCAGCACAACACCCATCAACAATAAAATGACGCCCGGTATGTAAGCCCATTGCATCGAAGCCAGCACCGCCACCAGGAGAAAGGTCAAGCCAAGCCCAAGGAAGAAGATTCCGCCTGTTTCGCGAGCGCCGTACATATCTGTCAATGCAGCAACGATTCCTAGCGTGATCAACACACCGCCAGGGATGATTGCCCACCAGCGTTGACGGTTACTCAAATAAATCGCCAGGAAGCTGATCCCCAGGAGGCCCAGAAAAGATAAACCTGACCATCGCTCAGGCAGAACGATGGACGCTCCCACACCAATCAAGGCCAAGCCGGGAATAAGTGCCCACCATTCACCGCTCATGTCCAACGCAAAACGATATAAGAAGTAAACGCCGCCAGCGAGAAATATCACGCCCCAAAAAATTTCCACAGCGGCGCGGAAAATACCGAAGCGTTCCAACAACATCAATACGCCAAGCAGGACCAGCGCACCGCCAATGAAGATGCGAAAATTATTTCGATTCATCGTTGCTCCTAACTGACCCTGATCGAAGTTGCGCCGCCCTCGATTGTTACTTCGGCGCGATACTTCGCCGTATCATAATCCGCAGATTGATATGTTCTGCCCTCACGCGGCACAAAGCGACTCTCATCAATTTTCAATGTGCCAACGCTTTTCAAACGCAGACGCAAACCCACGCCTTGCGGGACATTCAAATCAATGCTGGCCGCGCCCGCTTCCAAGTCAGCGACCATATTCTCCACACGAGCAGGCAAAGTCAAAACGATGTGGCTGGCTCCGCCGTCAAATGAAAGATATTTAATTTGCAGGTCGGTCAGATCAAGGTTCAGGCGGCTGGCCCCGGCATCGATATCGAGAGACGTTGGCAGGTCCGAGTTGAGGCGGAATTGCCAGACGCCTCCTTCCGGTCCGATGAACGGCATAAAGCTCGGGCCCGCATCAATCTCGACTTCCAGTTTATCTCTATGCAGGTGCGAGGATTGATTCATCCCGACTCCGGAAACGCCGGTCAGAAAGTCTCCCGCATCCGCGCCCGCTGACAAATCAATTTGTCCCGCGCCATGATTGATTTCGAGCTGGGCTTCCTTTGCGCCTTGCAGCGGGATCGAAAATTTTTCCGCACTATTGAATTCGACATGCGTCGTGAAGCCACCCAGCAAAATCCAGATGCCAATTGCGATAATCACGAACGGCCAGAACCAACCAAACACATCGCCTGTTAGATATCCGGCAGTGCGAAGGAAAAACAACAGGCCGAGCAGGACAAGCAAACTTCCCCAAAAAATTTCTCCGCGACGCATATTAGCCTCCTCTGCGCGAGCGCATCAGCCCGCGGCCAATAACATAAAGACCAAGCAGGATAAGCAGTCCCGCCGCGCCATAATTCCCAAGGATGTTGATTCGGTTAAAGATCATGGCAAAGATCAGGAACAGCACCGCGCTGATCACGATCAGGTTAACGCCATGTCCGAAATTATGACGAAGATCATCACCAAGCAGACCGGCCAAAATATTTCCAACCCCGATAAAGCCAAATATCAGCGTCCACATGAAATTCCAAGACTCCCAATCCTGACTCATGTTTTGATAATACAAAATACCACCGACCCCAGCCACGATCGCGGCGGGGATAGCCATGCGCGGCGCATCGGTTACCAACCCGATCAGAAGCAGGATAACGCCTGCCCCAATCACATAAAAAGGCCAATCAAAGTTCAAATCTGCAAACGGTTTCAAGATCGGCACCTGTCGCACGGCAATGAACCACACGCCGACCAATACCAGCAGAATGCCAAGCGCAAGTTGAGTACGATTTTGTCTGCTCATATTTTTCTCCTCTTGAGATGAAAAATCAGTGTATAACAAATTGGGACTTTCGCCAAGTCCTCAAAGATATACGCATTCAATTTGGGTACGTTGCAATTTTGAACTTTAATCTTTGCACAATTTTGCCAACGCCAGCCACTCTCCTTTTTGTTTTGGATGTTCGGCAATTTTTATTTTTCCATTTTCGATTAATCGCGTCAAGACGCGTGACGTCAGTTCGGTTCCCCAGCCGAATAATTTATTCGCGTCCCGCGCCTGCGCCGCGCCGACGGAATCAAAATAAAGTTCCAACAATTTCATGCGCGCTTGAGATTCCCCGATTACGCGCGCCTGCTCCGGCAAATCGGGGTAATGCCGCGCGGTGATCTGATAAATGAAAGCATACTTCCACGCGCCGACCTCGGCGACGCCCACCGGCAAAATCTTGAAGTCCTTCTGCAAATCTTCGAGGGCGCGATTCCACTCTGACTCTTTTGCGCTGGTCATGCGCGCCGCTTTACGAAGCGAAATGGTATCCAATGCGCCTTCTTTCAACAAGGCATCATAGATATTTTTTGCGGCTGATGTCAAACGGCCTTCTTCGTAAGCGACCAAATGATCCTCTTCCGGCGAACCGTAATTATCCGACAAGGCATAGAAGTATGGAACAATATCCAGCGAGATCATCGTCGCTTTGCGGCGCAGGATTTTTGCATAATACCAAATTCGTTTGGGAAGTGCGTCATCCTTCCAGCCCCACGTAATGTGACCCGGATCATCATGCGCATCGGGAACCGGGCGATCCCCGGCAACCGTTGTCCATAGACTCGGAAAGTCAACGCCTTTG
>PLNY01000145.1 GCA_003141915.1 Anaerolineae bacterium
TCGGAGCTGTGGTCGCAGTTGCGGCCGGAGCCTGAGTAGCAGGAGCCGTGGTCGGCGCGGTCGTGGCCGCCGGTGCCTGAGTCGCCGCTGGTGCCGAGGTGGCAGCACCAGCTTGTGTAACAGCCGGAGCTGCCGTAGGCGTCGCCGCCGGCGCACAAGCCGATACGGCCATTGCCAGAACCATCAATAGTAAAGTAACTTGCAAAATTGACTTACGCATTTTTTTCTTCTCCTAATTTCGAATATGAGTTGGAATTGGAAACAGTTATTATAGTGGATGCCCGGCAGCCTCCTTTCATATTTGTCTGAACGATTTTATCATATGATTTTCGGTATGGAAACTTACAATATGTATTTTACGGCAAACATCGAAACTTAGTACTCAATTCGTTTAGACTACTTCGCTTTTCATTGCTGTCTGGAACATCGCGGTCAATCCTTGCCAGCAATTTACATAGCGGCGGCCCAACATAAGCCGGTGATATTTTATAGGAAGTTAGCGATAAATCATTAACTTCATTCCATTCCCCTTCATGGGCATAGCCTTCAATAAATACAAACCGGTCAATCGGGTCGTTGGGGTAATCCTTCAAGTGAAATGCAATATCACCTAATTGTACAACGCGAAGCCAGTCTCCTACTTGACGCGCCAGATCGGCTTGCTCGAAATAATAACACCAGCCATGCGCCGGTTCCGGGCCATAGACTTGAGGCATTTTAGCGGTTCGATCAGGCGTGATCCAAGCCGACGAGGACAAACCCGCGGCACCGCGCATCATACTTTCAACCGAAACAAAATGATTTTGCGAGTCAATCAGCGGGTCGAGCACGCGCAGACAGCCCGGCGGCTGATAATAAAACGCAACAACCTGCGATGTATTTCCATTAAACATACCGACTAGATAATTATATTGTATGGGCAGGCCCGCTTGTAATGAAGGGAGATTATTGCCGATACGGTTGGTCGGAAAGAATAAAGCATAATGGATTTGGAATGGGGAATGATTCTCTGGATCGTAAATCCAGTTCAATGCCGCGGCCAGCGAATTATCCGCATAATAATTTAACGCGCCATCATTCATTAGCACCAGGGTGTTCGGCTTAAGGCCCGGAGCGCGCCAAATCATTTGCCAGAACATGGCCTTCTGGGTCGTCCAATCGCGTCGAAACGAGTCGGCCCACCAAAACTGGCTGCCTGCCGCCAATGCAATCAAGGCCGCGGAAAGAAACAGCCTGACGCGGGCGGGAATGAATTGCAACAGGCCCGCAAACAACAAACTCACCCCAAGCATGAAGGGCAAGGTAAAACGATTTTCCGGATGACCCAGCGTAATGGGCAGATTAATCAGCCAAAATGGCCAGCCGGCAAGGAACATCGCGATCAGACCGAGAATCACCGGCCACCATTTCTGATGCGTTGATTCTTCTTCGCGGAAATTCAATGACAGATAAAAAACGCAAAGCAAAAAGACAACCAGGACCACAACACCATACAAAAGAGTCGTACGCGGTCCATTAACCCAAGGGTTAGGGAACCGGAATACCTGCGCCCAGGCCTGCAGACTGGTGAGCCAAAGACTTGAAAAAACTGTTTTGATAAGTTCCAAGCCCGTCGCCAACGGGGCAGTTTTTAGTTCCGGGATCAATACGGTGTGATAGACCTGATCGTTGAAGATAAAAAGCCGCCAAACTACATCGGCCAGGAAAACAAGAAAATAGGGAAGCCAGAGAAATACGGTTCGACGCGCAGCATATAACGGCTGACGGTTTGGGTCGTTGGTGAACATGAAATAGAAAATGATGAAGGGACGAAAAAGTTCCAGGACGAAAAAATACTCCATCATCCAAAGATTGAGAGCCGAGAAACAAAGGGAGAAAAAGGTCAAAAGCCAAAACCATTTTGGCGAACGGAATGACCAAAGCATCAAGAGCCATGAGAAAAGAAAGAAGGATAGGACAATGAAAAAATGGCTGTAAAGAAATGCTCCAGATTGCTGGTTGAATCCCGGGTATAACAAAAAGAAAAGGCTGACGATAAAAGCAAATGAACGGCGGCNNCCACACAAGAATCGAAGTCATCCAGCGCCAAAGCAACGCAAACACCTGCCAGTAAACCGGGACATCGGGAAAAATCCGAGTCGTAATTTGATAAAGCAATCCCCAAACGGGACGATTGGTTGAGAAGTAATGGGTCATCGCCTCGAATCCGAACTGATAACGGATCCACGAGATAGGCAGGTCATCCCAATAGAAGCCAAGCTGCCAGAAAAACAAACCATAAGCAAGAAAAGTTACAACCAATAACAGTGCCGGCACTGTATACGGCAGTGAAAATATGGCGTCAAGTTTTTTAAGAAGGCTTTTCATAATCGCTAGAGTCTCCGTGCCATTCCGTGACGTTCATAGCAGCCTTCTCTAAAGATTCTTATGATCGCAAAGTCCAATTTTGTGAATAGAGCAAGCGCTTTAAGATTAGCTATCTCTACGCTGAGTTCAATCGATCCATAACCGAATGAGCAACTGGCATCCACCAAAGCATTCAATAGCGCGTGCCCTATTCCATTACTTTGCGCTTCAGGAGCGACACCGGTATAGGTCAATTCAACCGAACGGGAAGGAAGCTTCTGTAAAAAATTCATGATTGACTGATGTAATAATGCCACACGTTCCAATAAACCATCATCAAGGCTTGCAATAGGCAGGACCGTATATTGCATACGGTATAAGACTCAAGCGAGACCTTTTATCAAGAGCGGCCCAAGCGAACGAACCATGAAACCGGGCAATTTTTTCCAAAGCCAAATGGCAAACTGGAATCTTGGATTTTTTTGATTTAACTCTGGCATGGTTGCGCCATCCCGTAAAGCATACCAGTAAGCCAGTAATTGCCTGCGAGGATTCCATTTCATTTTGAAACTCTCATTACCTGAACCGACCAAACTGCGGCCCATATCCAATATGGAGAAGCCCTGCCCGCCATATCGTGTAATCGCGGACCAATATAAAAAATCTCCAGCATAATCGGTGCGAAACTTATGAAGAATATTTGAATGAAGACTGGTCACAATATTGCCTTGAAAGATAAAAACACCCGCGCCTATCAACTCTTCACGCGGCCCACGGACTACAGCAAACTCAAGCGCATCGCCAAGAGATTCAGCCATCCGGCGCAAATAGGCTTTGCCGTGATACGGCGAACCCAACTCATGCATACTATCCGCCAAGCCTTCATACACATCATCGAGCAAATCAAGACGGCCGAACTTTACAATAAAGCCCTTCTTAAGCGGCTTGCGAATATGATTGCGATATTGTGAAGTAAAACTTTTCCACAACACTTCCGCATGGTCCGGCAAATCCATCAGGTATGTGTAATAAATCGGATGCTGAACCCAGCCTTCGGGAGGGATCGATTCGCCCGCGTCGAACCGGACGTTGACGTAATCCACGTTCAAATCTTTTCCCAGCGCCCGAGCTTTTTCCAATAAAGCATCGCACACGCCAGGTGAGCAAAACGCAAAACCGCCATACGAAGCAAAAGGCGCGGTTGTTAAATAATTGCCAAACAGAATATGCTTGACGTGCGCCAACACCAGCAAACCCAAAACGCCATCATCCCCCTCTGCCACGAAACGATAGCATGAAAACCGATACGACTCGGCCGCGAACTTTGTCCACGAATCAAATGCCGGAAACGCCGCCATAGTCGCCAACGAATCAGGGCAAACCAATGTTTCCGTCGGAGCCAGAAGACGAATTCGTATCGGTTGAGAGGACTGCGGCTTNNGCTTTATCATAATAGATCGCAATTCATGATCTCAAACTTTCGCGCGAACGTTTAACGCGTCATCCAAATATGTTCCAATCGGCGAGACGGGAAAATTCCGAAGAACGGCGGCGAGAAATTCAGCTTTATTCCAGGTAAAAGGCCACAACAACGGATGAGACACAACGTCCCGCCAGATGCGGGAAACCCAATGCGGAGGGCGCACGATTTCATAAGGGTGCATAAACAACACCGGGCTGAAGCCCTTTTTTAATTCATTTTCCAGGATACCCAAAATCGTTTTCCCCATCAATCCAATGCTAAGACTCGATCCATAAGGATATTCTCCGCCCAAAAGCAAACCCCACGTAAATTGACGCGGAGCAATGTAAGTTCCTTTGCCGCGCCTCCAACGCAATGTGCTGACGGGAATCTCCCAGACTTTTCCTTTTTGCAAAAGCGTCCCCGCTGGAGCATAGATGGAAGAGCTGTAAACAAATCCTGATTCTTCAAGCAGTGAATAGGCCGCCTCGCTCATTCCCACCATCGGGGCCCGATAGCCTCGCACGCCATAGTCCTTGACCCAGGATGCGCTTGCACGAATATCCGAGGCCAGCTCATCCATGCCGACCAGTGAGCGATGGATCTGACAATGAAGACCCAGCTCGTGCCCGGCCTTGATAATTTTTTGCGGGATTTCGGGATACCAGTCTGCAATTTCGCCGACGAGATAAAAACTGATTTTCGAGCTGCCAAGTTTTTCAAGGATGGGATCGATAGCCTGCAATGTGAATCCACCGTCAAGGTTTCGCCGCTCGACGGAATTTTCCAATTTATCATAACGGCGAGTCAGCGCAAACCACGGTTCGAAGTCTATACTCAAAAGGACGCGGGGGGATGGAAGCATAAGGACGGTGTATGTTACCGATTTGCAGCGAGCTTGTCAAGCACATTTTAGTGGACGAACATCAGGAATTGGTCCAGCATGAAAAGAGTAAAATGCCAGACCAATTCCCATTCAGAAAGATTGAGCTATCCTGGAACGATCCACGTTCCTGTCTCGCCTTTCAAGGCGCGGCCAATGTTTTCGGGATTGGTGATGATGGCCTGTTTGCCTCCGGCCTCGAGGAAGCGAATGATNNAGATATTTCTTCGCTTCAGTCAGCGTGATCTTATCGAGCCACTTCTGATCGGGCTTGCCAAAATTCAAGGCGACTTTCTCGACCGCGGTTGAAATGACAAATACTTCCGCCCCAACATCATTGGCTAACAAGCTTGAACCGAAATCCTTATCAATTACCGCGGCCACACCTTCAAGGTCGCCTTTTTCGTTGCGGATGACCGGGATGCCGCCGCCGCCTGTCGAGATAACAATCACGCCCGCGCTGATCAGCGCTTTGATCGCATCAATCTCGACGATTTCTCTCGGAAGCGGCGAAGCGACGACTCTTCTCCAACCTCGTCCGGCGTCTTCGACAACGGTCCAATTCATTTCTTTCTGTCGGCGTTTGCCTTCGGCCTCGTCCATGAAACCGCCGATCGGCTTGGATGGATTCTTGAAGGCTGGGTCGTCGCGATCCACCAGCGTTTGAGTCACAACCGTAGCAACTGATTTGTTGATGCCGCGGCGTCTTAATTCATTTTGCAAATTTTGCTGTAGTGAATATCCAATCGCACCCTGACTGTCCGCACCGCACACATCGAGTGGAATTTCATGCATCCCTTCGGCTTTGGCAGCAATCTCCGAGCGGCGCAAAATGAATCCAACCTGCGGGCCGTTGCCGTGTCCGATCACGACTTCGTAACCGGCCTCGATCATGTCTGCGATATGGAGAGCGGATTCCCTTGCAGCTTCATATTGATCCTCCACGCTTTGATGCTTGGGATCTTTGATCAGGGAATTCCCTCCAATTGCAATAACCGCAACTTTTTTCTTGGCCATGGCTGTCTCCTCACGCCATCGTCAAAGCCATAACGGCTTTTTGTGCGTGCAGACGATTCTCGGCTTCATCGAAGACGACGGAATGCGGACCATCCATCACAGCGCTGGCAACTTCAACATCACGGTCGGCGGGCAGCGGATGCATATAAATCGAATCGTCCTTGGCGAGATTCATTTTCTTTTCATCGGTGATCCAGTGCTTGTACTTGTCAATGATCTTCGCGCCTTCATTTGCGTCTTCCGTCGTCATCATGGCGCCCCACGATTTGGCATAAACGACATCAGCATCCTTGAAGGCTTTTTCCATGCCGTTCGGGTCAGAAATAATTTCAAAGCCGGTGTGGAACTTTTTCGCTTGTTCCTGTGCCGCGTTCACGATGTCAGGCATGAGTTTAAACTCCGGCGGATGAGCCAGCACAACGTCCATGCCGAAACGGGGCATTTGAAGAATCAAAGATTGCGGGACAGAAATCGGCTTTTGATAGGAAGCTGCATAAGCCCATGAGACGACCATCTTCTTCTTGCGCAGATCGCGGCCTTTCTTTTCGATGATGGTCATCAAATCGGCCAGGCATTGAAAGGGATGATAGATTTCGCACTGCATGTTGAATACCGGCGAGCGCGAATATTTGGCAACATCGTTGATGTATTTATTGCCAATCTTCCAATCCACGTGGCGGATGGCGATGCCGTCNNCCAATCCACGTGGCGGATGGCGAGACCGTCAAAGTAACGGCCAAAGATTTCGCCGATCTCGACCGGCGTATCGCCGTGCGCGATCTGCGTCGTCTTGCTTTCGATGAAAGCCGCATGTCCGCCAAGCTGGTCAATGCCGGCTTCAAACGAACCGCGCGTGCGTGTGCTGGAGAAGAAGAACAACATCGCCAGCACTTTGTCACGCAGATAAGCATGAGGCTCGCCAAGGGCGCGCTTGCGCTTTAGATCGAACGCCACATCCAAAACCGTCTCGACTTCCTCTTTGCTGAAATCGAGATCGCCGATCAAATCTCTACCGCGTAAATTTGTTTGCATATAAATGTCTCCTTGTTACAGGACTAACGAACTACCAAACGATATAACTAACTTATTCCATTGCGCCGAGCACAAGCGCCAACAGCGCCATGCGCATGACCACACCGTTGAACGCTTCCTGCCAATAACGCGACCAATGTGTGATGTCCACATCGGTTGGGATTTCATCCATACGCGGCAAGGAATGCAAAAGGATCGCATCAGACTTGGCTTTTGTCTCCAACAGTTCGCGCGTGATCTTATAGTTGGCAGGAGTCAGCCCCACATCCTTGCCTGAACGCTCATCACGGCTCTTGGTGTAATCGGGTTGTACCACCGGCTC
>PLNY01000301.1 GCA_003141915.1 Anaerolineae bacterium
TCCACGGCGCGCTTGATGGCGCGCGTCGCCTGAATGATCTGCTTGCTGTCACCCAGGCCCACGCGCTCGATATAGACCGGAGCCTCCAGCGTGGCCAGCAGTTCGGAGAGGTGCAGCGGATAGCCTTCGTTCTGTGCGCTTCGCCCGTTCGGAGTGGTCGCGGTCTTTTGCCCGATCAGCGTCGTCGGCGCAATTTGCCCGCCGGTCATGCCGTAATTGGCGTTGTTGATGAAGATCACCGTGATGTTTTCGCCGCGTGCCGCAGCATGGACGATCTCACCCATGCCAATCGAAGCGAGATCGCCGTCGCCTTGATACGTGAAAACGATCCGGTCGGGTAAAACGCGTTTGATCCCGGTCGCCATTGCCGGGGCGCGTCCATGAGGCGCTTCGACGAAGTCGGTATCGAAGTAGTTGTACGCGAATACCGCGCATCCCACCGGCGCCACGCCAATCGTCTTATCAAGCACGCCCATCTCTTCCAATACTTCTGCAACGAGTCGATGTGCCACGCCGTGTGTGCAACCCGGGCAATAATGGGTGGGCGTATCGGTGAAACCTTCGGGCCGTTCGTAAACCAAATTGTTTGCAGTCGCTACCATAGAACCTCAATTCATGTCGTTGCGAGGAAGGTGTTCTTCCTGACGAAGCAATCTCCTGTTCGGTTTGGAGATTGCTTCGGGCGAAGAGCGCCCTCGCAATGACATTATTTCATTTCGTCGCAACCATTCGTTCGAACCATGCATCACGCGGACTCAGTTTGCTTGGAGCTTTGTCCGAGACCATGCGATGGATTTCGCTCAGGACTTCATCGGGGAACGGAACCACACCGCCCATGCGGCCATAGAACTCAACCGGCACGCGGCCTCGAACAGCAAGCCGGACATCTTCCAGCATCTGGCCTGAATTCATTTCGACGACAAGGACGCCGCTCACGCGCTTGACCAGTTCATCGATCACGTCCATCGGGAACGGACTCACCGTCACCGGCCGCAACAACCCGACCTTGATTCCCTCCTGACGCGCAGCGCGCACTGCGGAAAGCGATACTCGGCCAGCGGTTCCGAAACCGACTACAACGTATTCGGCATCATCCATGAAATATTCTTTATAACGTACTTCATTCGCTTGGACTTGTTTCCAGCGTCCCAGCAAACGCAGGTTGGTTTTCTCTTCTTGATACGGATCGAGATTAATGGATGTCAAAATGCGGCGTTCGCGTTTGCCCATGCGTCCATTGGTTGCCCAATCCCAATCTTTGCGCTGAACCGGTTTCATCTCAGGGAAATTAATTGGCTCCATCATTTGTCCGATGGAACCGTCGGCAATGACCATCGTGATCATGCGATATTTTTCAGCGAGGTCAAAGGAAAGCATGGTCAAGTCAATCGCTTCCTGAACGGAAGCCGGAGCCAGCACGATACGCGGATAATCGCCATGTCCGCCGCCATGCACGGCCTGGTTGTAGTCCCCTTGCGAGGGAGCGATGTTGCCAAGTCCCGGGCCGCCGCGCATCACGTTGACCAGCACCATGGGAACTTCCGTGCCCGCGATATACGATAAACCTTCCATCATCAGGCTCACACCCGGGCTGGATGATGTGGACATGACGCGCACGCCGGCACAAGCCGCACCGTACACCATATTGATCGCGCCGAGTTCGCTTTCGGCTTGAACAAAAGCGCGTCCCAGTTCAGGCATGCGGCGTGAAAGATATTCCAAGACTTCGGTTTGTGGAGTGATCGGATAACCGAAATAAGCCTCAAGCCCTGCACGAACGGCGGCTTCTGCAATGGCCTGGTTGCCTTCCCATAATTCTCGTGTCATAAATATTTCTCCGTAAACACGTAGGGGCGAAGCATGCTTCGCCCCTACAATAATCATACTGTTGCAGGCACAGCCTTTTTTGTGATTTCGCGATAGACGGTGATCGCCGCGTCGGGACAGACCAGGGCACAAATAGCACACCCCGTGCAACCGTCCTTGAACGTGTGCGCGGGGTGGTAGCCTGTGGGAGTCAGACGGGTCATGTCCAATTCCATCACCTCAGGCGGACAGACGCTGAGACACAATTCACATCCCTTACAGTATTTCTCGTTGACTTCGATCCAACCTTTTGCTCCGGGCATTCGGACTCCTTGGTTGAGAAGTTTGAGAGTATTTGGTAAATACCTTGCAAACTAGATTATGTCTTTATCAGCAAAAGGCGGATAGTGCCATGCGTCATCCTCCATCGTTTACAAAAGTCCTCTCCTTTTCAAGGTGGTAGAATCGAGCCAGATTTTCGCTTGGATGTATATATGATTAGAAAAAAGAAATTCGTGTTTTTGATCTTGCTGTTCATCGGAGCGTTGTATTTTTTCATCTTCTGGTTTCCCAATGCCACCGGTGCGCGTGATCAGAATATGCTCTCCGTTTTCAGCGCGGATGAAATCGCCCAATATCCTTATATGGTGAGAATGCTTGGGGCGCTTTTCACTCTTTTCCAATCTCCTTTCCGGTTCTTCGCTTATCAACAATACTTTTATGGTTTCCCATATTATTTCTATTCCGTGGCCGCGGCTTTATTGCCTTTAAAATTGCTTGGCGCGGCGGGCAGTGTTTCCACCAACATGCTGTTCTTAAGGCAATTGGTCAGCGTGCTGCCGATGGTGATCGCGCTCATCCTTCTGGTTTATTTGCAGACCGGTTTCGAGTCATATATCAAATCTATATCGTTGTTTTTAATTTTGATTTTGATCCCCGAAGTTGTCGCGAACGATATGTGGCTTCACCCTGAAAGCCTGGAATTCCTGCTCATCGTACTCACGCTTTTTTTCCTGACACGCGACGATCTGAAGTTTGGGAAAAGCTTTTATATTGCGGCTTTGTTCTGCGGCCTGGCAACTGCGACAAAGCTGTTGGGCTTGTTTTTCTTTTTGACCATTCCCCTTTATATTTTTCTGGGATGGTATCAAAAACGGATCAGCTTGCGCAAGGTCATGCAGGCCGCCACATTTTTTGTCGCGATCATGGCTGTGATATTTGTTCTATCAAACCCTTTCCTTTTTTGGGCGTCGCAGAGAGCGTTTGCTTTAAAAATTCAATCGAATTTTCATCGCTCAATGACCGCGGGTTTCACTGTTGCATACAAAAACAGCCCCTTGGTCTGGCTTCAGGTGATCTTCGATCTTTATAGCGTACCGGCTTTTCTCATCTTGGCGATGACGGCTCTGATCATTGGAATGTTAAAAGGCGAACGACGCCTCATCAATCTGTTGATTCTGTCCTGGGCGATTCCGTTCATGCTCTATATATCGTTCGCCATCGCGATCCGTCCCAAGCATTTTCCGATGCCCATTCTTCTGCCGGTATTT
>PLNY01000172.1 GCA_003141915.1 Anaerolineae bacterium
GTGCAGCGTCATCACAAATTATTAAGCGAGCACGTCTTCGGTAATCCGCATTCATCCAATTCGACTTCGCTCGCCGCCACGCAGCTGGTCGAACATGCGCGCGAGTACGTGCTCAAGTTCTTCAATGCAAACCCCGATGAATACGATGTGATCTTCACGCAAAATGCCAGCGGCGCGTTGAAACTGGTCGGCGAGTCGTATCCGTTTGCAAAGGGCGGACATTATCTTTTAACATTCGACAACCACAACTCGGTCAATGGGATTCGAGAGTTCGCACACGCGCACGGCGCAGAGGTGACTTATATTCCGGTCGCGCTGCCGGATATGCGCGTCGACGCGTCATCCCTCGACGATTATTTTAGGCGCGGACAAAAAGGCGCACATAATCTGTTTGCTTTTCCCGCCCAATCGAATTTCTCCGGAGTCCAGCATCCGCTCGAATGGATCGAGAAGGCACATGCCGCAAGCTGGGATGTTCTGCTGGATGCCGCAGCATTTGCTCCGACCAATTATCTCGATCTCGGCAAAGTCAAACCCGATTTTGTCCCGCTTTCATTTTATAAAATGTTCGGCTATCCGACCGGCATCGGCGCGTTGATCGCACGCAAGGAAGCGCTGGGAAAACTTCATCGTCCGTGGTTCGCAGGCGGGACAATCACAGTGGCTTCCGTGCAGGAAGATAAATATTATTTGGCGGAAGGTCATGCCGCGTTCGAAGATGGCACGCCTGATTATTTAAATATTCCCGCGGTTGAGATCGGATTGAAGCATATCGAATCCATTGGCTATGACGTGATCCATGAGCGCGTCCAATGCCTGACCGGTTGGTTATTGGATAACTTGACTCAAATGAAACACAGCACCGGCGAACCATTGGTGCGCTTGTACGGGCCGACGACAACCGAAGCGCGCGGCGGATCGGTGACCGCGAACTTCTTCGATAAAGACGGCAAAGCCATTGACCATCGTTTTATCGAAAGCGAGGCAAACAAAGTCAACATCTCGTTACGCACCGGATGTTTCTGCAATCCGGGCGCGGGCGAGGTGGCACTCGGACTCTCGCGCGTTGAATTGGACGTGTGCTTTACGCAGCCCGGCCACGAACAGCGCTTGAGCGTGGACGATTTCCGTTTATGTATCAACGGCAAGAACAGCGGCGCAGTGCGGGTTTCCGTTGGGCTGGTGACGAACTTCAACGACGTGCAAGCGTTCTTGAGTTTTGCAAGAGGATTGCTTCAATAAGACGAAGGGAAATATCAATGCTGATTAAATCAAAAGACTCACCTGAAGAAGCAATTCAACAACTAGAAAAGATACAACAAATCTCTGGGTTGTCTGAGGAAACAGAAGCTAATGTTGAAAGAGAACTCAAAACCTTAGTTGCTGGCAATCGTGGCGAAGAAAACTCCGCATATTTTATTGATTTTTATTATCGTCACAGCCCAAACTGGGCAATTATTCATGATCTTANNGCAACATTGCTCAGATTGATCACTTATTGATAAATCGTTTTCTTGAATTTTATATTCTCGAATCTAAGAGCTATGCCTATGGTATAAAAATTACGGACCGTGGCGAATTTTTGGTATGGCATAAAAACAGATATATTGCGATTGAATCTCCAATTGAACAAAACAATAGACATGTATATCTTCTTGAAAAATTTTTACGTGAAGAAAATATCCTTCCCAAACGCTTAGGCATTAATATAGAACCGAAATTTAGACCCTTTGTGATTGTGTCTCCAAAATCAAATGTGATTCGACCTCCAACTAAGAAATTTAATACTGATCAAGTGATAAAGTCAGATGAATTATTCAAGCAAATTCAGGAAGATACAGACAATGCTAATCTGGTTGAAGTTTTTGGCTCAGTAGCTAAATTGATTTCAACTGAGACGCTTATCGAGTTTTCAAAGAGACTCGTTTCTTTTCATAAACCTGCATCAATAAACTTTTATGCCAAGTTTGGAATCGAAACTAAAAAAGAAAATCCGGTTAGTGAAAGAAAACAAGAGGCCACTGACAAGAATTATTTTTGTGCAAAATGCGGAAAACCTATTACAGAGAAAGCAGCAACGTTTTGCTTCTCAAATAAGAAACGCTTTGGCGGAAAAGCTTATTGCTTTGAACATCAAAAAATGTTTGATTGAAGGAGATTGAAAATGAACATTCAAGATATTCTTCTCATTTACGATTACAACTATTGGGCCAATAAGCGCATCCTTGCGGCAAGCGCAAAAGTGACAGAGAAACAATTCCTTGCGCCTGCATCTTTTCCGTTTGGCGGATTGCGCGGCACGATTGTCCACATCCTCGATGCTGAATTTGGCTGGCGAATGTTCTTCCAGCAGAATAACTGGTCCGCACCAGAATTGAAGGAAACCGATTTTCCAACTCTTGATGCAATTCAAGCACGTTGGAATCAAGAAGAAAAGGAAATGCGCGCCTATCTCGCCACTCTAAGCGACAAAGAGCTGAACGGTCACAGGCACTACAACAACGAAAAAGGCGAGCCGCGTGACCGCATCTTGTGGCATTGTTTGTGGCACGTGGTCAATCACGGGACACAACATCGCAGTGAAGCCGCGGCGCTTCTCACCGATTACGGTTCATCCCCCGGCAATTTGGACTTCACCGTCTATTTGATTGAGACTAGAACTCTTGCATAAGTCGTGACGCAAGTTTATCTTTTTTTTTCTGCCACGGATTTCACTGATTTGCACTAATTTTTAAAAAATCAGTGAGAATCTGTGCTAATCCGTGGCAAGGAAATACTTTTGCAAGAGGTCTACTCAAAAATCATGAAGACAGCTCCGCGCCAGCGAAGCAAACGGTTCTTTTCATCTGCAAGAGCCGGGAAGGTTCCCCGCACAACGTGTCCGGTTGACAATATCCTGCCAGCAAACTTATAATATCCTTCCAGGATATTGAAAATAGATCAGGAAGAGTTTTCCCGCTTGTCAGGGGAAGTTCACAAACTTCACAGGAGGAATCACATGGCATCCCGTATTTCCGTTCTAAATCACTATCGTCCGCAGATCGAATACGGCGAAACTGCCGATTGGCGCGAAACCGCCGACTGGCTGGCATCCACCTCCACGCTGAGTCACAGTGACGTGATCGGCGCGTTGACAGGACTACAGGATGCAGTCGCACATTTCAATCGGCAGGGGCGCGGGGTCAGGCTCGAAGGGCTGGGCACCTATTTACCGAACATCAACTATCGGGGCGAATTGGACGTGGCGTATCGTCTCGACCGGGAGCTAAAACGGGCGCTGAATAACGGCTCCTTTAGCGGGCGCATCCGCAATAAAAAGAACATCGGGAAGACCGCCGCTGANNCGCCATGAACCCGATCAATGGACAAACCCGAGCCAGCATCAAACCCGGCATGACGGTGTTGATCGTTTTGAAACAGGATCAGCCCACCGGCAAATTAACCAAAGGCATCGTCAAGGATATCCTCACCCACTCGCCGACTCATCCGCACGGCATCAAGGTGCGCTTGATGAGCGGCCAGGTGGGACGCGTGAAGGAAATCCTGCAACAATAAGTAACCCAGATTGCTACCTTACGGGATTTGCACGAGATTTAACGCAAAGACGCGGAGTCGCAAAGGAAAAAGCATTAAATCTTGGCGCCTTCGTTAAGTAGCGAGGGCGGCGTAATGGCACGCCATGCCAACAATTACAACCCCATGCAAACTTTCATACCATTTGAAGAAGATACAATATAACGTAGTATGAATGTAACCAGACGTTTTCTCGCATATCTGGAGAGGCAAAGCAGGATATTCCTGTGGATGGCCGTCTTTGTCTCCACGCTTGGGTTGGGAATTATTGATTACAAGATCGGCTCCGGCTTTTCCATTTCCCTCTTCTATATTTTTCCGGTCGCGCTTGCAGGCTGGGCGCTTGGAACGTATGAAGGGATATTTGTATCCTTGGTCTGCGCTTTTATCTGGGAAGCAACGGATCTTCCCACTGCGGAAAATTTCACCATTTTGATCTCTTTATCGAATGCCTTCGCCCATCTGGCTTTCCTGCTGGTGATTTCTTTATTGCTCTCGGAAACCCACACCCTTTTAAAAAACGAAGCGCGCCTATCGCGCATCGATTTTCTGACCGGCATTTCCAACCGCAGGGCCTTATTTGAATCTGCGTCCACAGAAATGAAGCGGTTGGACAGAACCGGCCGGCCTTTCACGCTGCTCTACATGGATTTGGACGACTTCAAAATCGTCAACGACACAGGCGGACACGAGGCCGGCGATTCCCTGCTGACCGAGGTTGCGGCAACGCTAAAACTTCAATTGCGCGGGATCGATATCGTTGCGCGCGTGGGAGGCGATGAATTCGCTGCGATCCTGCCTGAGACCGATGAGCAGGCCGCCCATAAGGTGACATCCCGCCTTCAATGCTCTCTTCTGAAGGAAATGCAGAAACACCACTGGCCGGTCACGTTCAGCATCGGCGCGCTGACCTGCACCTCCGCACCGCCCAATACCAACGAGATGTTTCGGCTGGCCGATCAACTGATGTACAGCGCAAAAAAAGCGGGGAAGAATACCGCCTGCTATCAGGTTTATTCAGGATAATGCTTCAACCTGCTCTGCGAAATAAAAATCGGCGCATATTTCAATGCGCCGATTTCCAATTCTCTAGCCGACGATTACCGCATCCAGCGTGCCCTCGGTATTGGCTGGGCCAGTAAAGACCAGCTTTAGCGTATGTGTGCCGCCAGACAATTGGCCCGCATAGTTCCAATGCTGTTGATAGCGTAAACTAGATGATTGTTCATTAATCGACCCAACCATCTTGTTATCTACGTAGACAGCCATGGTGCCATAGCTTGGTCCAGCCGTGTAAACAACGCTGAACGATTGACCGGTGAAAGCAAGGCTTACAGATGAGTTTTGCAGACCTGTGTATTTATAATGACCATCATAAGCCTGGCTATTATCTATAATCGGCCAGGATGAGGAGAACATAAAGTCGGGATAAAAATCGTCATATGTCGTCTCTGAAACCTGCTGGGTTGGGGTCGCGGGATGCGGCGTTGGAGTAAATGTCGGCGGTAGTGGAGTATG
>PLNY01000079.1 GCA_003141915.1 Anaerolineae bacterium
ATGGTGGTTAACATGTTCGTCAACAGCGGTCCGCTGGATACGCTCATTAGTATGGCAGGCGTATTGATTTTTACCGCCTTAACCGCCTATGATACGCAGCGCATTGGCCGCATGGCAGCAGGAATGAGCCTGAACGGAGAGTCCGAGGCAAAGTTTGGTATCTTCGGTGCGCTCAAACTATACTTGGACTTCATTAACATGTTCCTATTCATGCTACGGCTGGTAGGTCGCCGTCGTTAAGACCGCACGGATTAATTTAATTGACTGATGTAAAAACCTCCCCCAAGTGGTGGATGCCAATACCCGCTAGCCGACGGATGCGCAAAGGGATTGTCAATGATACGATAAGAATATGGAAAATGCAAATTCAGCCAAACTTTTATTGACAGCTTTTTTGCTTGTTGCTGCTCTTTCAGCTTGTAGCCTTCCGAACAGACTTGGTTGGCTTACCCAAACAACTGACCAAAATCCAACGGAGGCCGTTGCCGCGATGACCTTGCAGGAAACCCAAACCGTTACCCCTACAGATACGATGCCGACAGCAATTGCATCGCCAATGTCCACGCCTGCCCCACCTAACGCTCCGACTTGGTCAGCCTACAATTACACCTGCGAATTTACTGTTGGCGGCGGCACCATGACTATGCACCTTGCCTGGAATGATCGCTCTAATAGCGAAGACGGCTATAAGGTCTATCGAGATCAACAGGTAATCGCGACTCTGCCGCCAAATTCCACATCGTATGTGGACGTCGCTTTTGTTGCAACAGGAAAGACACTGAGTTATTCAGTCGAAGCCTTTAACAAGGACTGGCAAGTAAGCGGCAACACGATCACCTATGGCTGCCAATAACAGATGCCTGATTCGGAAAACACAGAAGCCACATTGAGTAAACCGACAATAATTATTATGGATATTTCTCATTGATCGCTGGAAATATTCAGCCCTGATCAATTTCCCAATACCTGATGATTGTGATTTACCTCCCCCAAGTGGCGGAGAACAACACTCCCCGACCGACCGATGCGGCCAGGGAGTGTTTGTTGTAGTATTAGTTCAGACCTTATGTAGGCCTAATGGTCTGTCAGTTACAGATCATGCAAATGGTAGGCATTATTCAAGCCACCATCATCATACAGGGCGAATCGCCCAAAAGGAGAAATCTCATGTTGTGGACTATCATCGTAATTCTTATCATCCTGTGGCTGCTTGGCTTTTTCGGTCGGAGCGTATACTCAGGCTTCCCGCAGACAGGCGGTTGGATTCATATTCTGATCGTTATCGCTGTCATCCTCATCATATTGCACCTCCTCGGTGTGATGTAAATATCTCGCACTTGTTTGGAAAATAGGAAAGGCGGTCAAATAGACCGCCTTTTCCTACACAATGTGGAAAGTAGATCAATCATGAAGATGAAAAATGTTTTTGTTGTAAATACCAGCCTGATTTTATTGTTGCTGGCGGCTTGTAGCGCGCTAAAACCAACGTCCACACAGTCCGCGCCGACGGCTGAGGCCTTGCCTGTTACGGGCGTTCAATATCACTTCGTCACCAACAAACTGCTGATACCGACGACACAGGCGCAGACCCAAGCATTCGCATTGAACCTGGATGGAAATGCACAAAATCAAACGGATAACAAGTTCGGAGAACTGCTTACGTTGCTCACATCGGCAGCCCCGGGACTTCAAGTGCAGTCAACCGTCGATCAAGCCGTTAATGGCGGTCAACTCGTCTCACTGCAGGTAGTGAAGGCAGATGATCTCCAGAATGACCCGAGTGTTTCGTGGTCAATCTTCGAGGGACAAAGAACCCAGTCGGCGCCCAAATTCGACGGCACTGACCAGTTGATGCTCGATCCCAATGCGCCCGCCAGTTCGCCGATTGTCGGCTCGCTCACGAATGGTCACTTCACAGGTGGCCCGGGCACCGCACGAATCCAGCTGTATCTGCTAGGCCAGCCAGTTGAAGTGGATTTGATCGGAGTACGTCTCGAGGCTGATTTGAGTGCGAAGGGTTGCACCAACGGTAAACTGGGCGGCGCTTTGACTGTCGACGAGTTCCGCAGCAAGCTTCTTCCAGCTATTGTTGTCGGACTTAATCAAGTTATCAAAACAGATCCGACCGTGGCGGCCCCTCTCCTACAGACCTTAGACACAGATCATAATGGAATCATCAGCATACAGGAGATCGAGAACAATCCCGTGTTAATAGTCGCGGGCTCTCCGGACCTGGACCTGCTTGACGCCTCCGGCAAGTTCAATCCAGGCCAGGATGGCGTGAAAGACTCGTATTCGATGGGCTTGGGCTTCACCTGCGTCCCTGCCAAGTTTACCGCACCGGGAGACTAGGATCGGTATTGCAGAATCAGCTCACCACTTGTTTCTGATGTCTCCCCCAAGTGGCGGAGAACAACACTCCCCGGCCGACGGATGCGGTCAGGAAGTGTTTGTTGTATTATTAGTTCGGGCCCATATAGGCCCAATGGTCTGTCAGTTACAGGTCATGCAAATGGTAGGCATTATTCAAGCCACCATCCATCATCATACTGAGCGAATCGCTCAAAAGGAGAAATCTCATGTTATGGACTATCATCGTAATTCTAATCATCCTGTGGCTGTTCGGCTTTTTGGGTCCGAACGTAATTCCAAGCCTGCCGCACTTTGGCCCTTGGGTTCATGTTCTGATCGTGATCGTTGTCATCCTCGTCATATTGGACCTGCTCGATGTAATATGAGCCTCTCGAAGTTCATTTGTTATATACGATCATTATAGTTCTGGTAATTCTGATTTTGATTGGATTGAAAAAATTATGAAAATTATGCGCCGCAAAATTAACAATGTCGCTACTTGGGCAGCTGTATTAGTGGTGACGCTGACCCTGACGGCCTGTGGCACCCAGATACCCACTCCTCCACCGGTGCCCAACGTCAGTGTGGTTTTGGCTACATCGGCTGCGGAATTAAACATCCAGCCCGTTGTTGTAGAAGTTACGATGACCCCGGTGGATAATACCGCTGAAAATCAAGCAGCAGCGACTGCCCAAATTGTGCGCGCTAACGCACAAGCAACGATGGATTCAGCTAACGCCACAGTTAACGCGGCTCAGACGCAGGATCAAAATAATGCGGATGCCATTGCTGCCCAAATAGCGGCCACCGCACAAGTTGCACGTTCCCAGGCGCAGGCGACTCTGGTTGCGGCCGGTTCGACGCAAAGCGTCGGGCTGACTCAGGTGGCAATCCAGCAGACTCAGCAAGAATACAATTTTCAAGTAACTCTGGCGGCGGGTACGCAGAGTGTTGTAGCCTTGATGACCCAGCAAAATCAAAACAATGTTGCTGCCAGTACGCAGACGGCTGTCGCTAATAATATCGCCACGCAAACCGAAGTGGCTGTTGCAACATCACAGTGGTATGCGGATCAGGCGCGTCGGAGCAAAGAGCAGAGCCAGATTCCAATTGCCTTCCTTTGGATGTGGTGTCTTCCGATCTTCATCTTGATCTTGGCAGGTTTGATTATTTGGGGAGTCTGGCGCTGGTTAAGGATTCAGCAAGCCAACCAACGCAATCTCGAAAAACCCGTTGAAAAGTTGCAAGCACCCGCCGCCCCTGTAGTCATGCATTATGAACAAGATGACACGTTACCAGCTTCGGAAAACGATGTTGTAGACGGCCGCTATCACCTCACAAAGCCGGAAGATCCGGTAAGCGGATGGCTTGATGAAGTTAAGCGCCAGGTGCGAAACAGTGATAAGAGAGATGAAGATGATGACACTACAGACAATTGATCAACAACATTTCGACCAAGACGTTCGACAAATCAAGGCTCAGGTATCGACAGTTCTGAAAAAATGGGGTTTGCTGCCACGATTTAAACGCTGGCGATTGACCCAAGATCCAAGTACCGGAATGATCGTACTATTTGGCATACTCAATAACAGCTATATTGCCACGCATACCTCCATACCTTTTAACGATTACTTCAATCCGCGCGTATTGCGTGATCTCGCCAATGAACTGCAAGTGGAAGTGGTATCCTGCAATAGCGATGGACTCCGCTATGCCTTCATCTTGGATCGCGGTCAGTTGCGCAAATTACCCACTCACATTGACTTTCCTTTCATTGATAACGGCAAGCTTTTGGTCAGAGTTGTTTACAGCGAGAATCCTCCATTCGCACCAACTCCTCCCGTTGACAGCACAATGGTCAATGATCACACGTTAATACGCCAAGGCGTTGGGGCTTTCTTAAAAGTGTTTGACGACATTAAACTGAAAGAAGATGTGACCTCGAAAATTTCTGTCGGAGGCCTGCCCGATATCGTCGTCATAGATGAGGCGGAATTCAACAAGCGAGTAGAGGAGCATGAAGCCAATAGACAGCGGATTAAACGTATCAGGAAGTTATTTGATGAGACAGCTGGATAGTCTCAAGANNAACGGGTTAAACGCATCAGGAAGTTACTCGATGAGACAGACAAATAGTCGAAAGTCAAGAATACCGCACATCCAGCCAAGTACAAATTCAACTTGTAATTCTATGATTAACCAAAAGGAGAAAAGAATGGGACGCAAAGGTGTTAGCAAACGCAAGCCGAAAAAATCAAGACCGTTTTCAAGCGCTGATATCGGTGGTTCTTCCAATACTCGCTCAGGCGAACAACCATCGGTGCAGTCTCTTGTGAAAAATAATGGAAACTCTTTCAATCGAGGCGGAATGAATCCCTCGGCTGGATCCAATAATAAAGGCAGAAAAGGACAGTAAGCATCCTGATGATGCAATGACATTTATGAGTTAAACATTGCTGACGAGAAAAACATATGAAACTAAATCTGCTTTTTATCCTTATGGATTTGCTTACCTTACTGGCTTATCCGATCTTATTCGTGTACGGCAAAATACGCCAGCTTTCAAGATCAAAAGAAAGTATGGCTCTGGTGAATTGCTAATTACTGGTTCGGTCGCAGCAGGCGGATGACCAATCAGAAAACTTTGAACATGCGAGAGACAAAGATTCTTCGCGTGACCAAATCATAAAAAGAAATGGAGCTTTGAATGGGAATACTTTCCTGGATTATCGTTGGTTTGATCGCTGGTTGGTTGGCCGGATTGGTCGTAAAAGGCGGCGGGTTCGGATGCGTCGGTGACATCATCGTCGGCGTGGTTGGCGGATTGCTAGGCGGCTGGATTGCTTCCTCTTTCTTCCACATGGGCGATCCGATGTCAGGCATCAACTTCGAATCCATCGTGGTTGCGTTTATCGGAGCAGTGATACTGATTATCATATTGCGCTTGATAAGCGGGAGAAGAGTTTAAGCGGCTTTCTGAAGGAGCATGAATGAATGAGACATTAAGAATCCTACTTGTTTATCCGGAATTTCCAGATACCTTTTGGAGCTTCAAACACGCGCTTAAATTTGTCCGGAAGAAGGCCGGTGCGCCTCCGCTGGGCTTACTCACCGTTGCAGCGATGTTGCCTTCTGGATG
>PLNY01000275.1 GCA_003141915.1 Anaerolineae bacterium
GTGGAACGCATTGACCTGAAAATGGGCGACGTCGTCAGTATTGTCGGTCCGACCGGATCCGGCAAAACTACCCTCATCAACGATCTCGAACTGTTTGCAAATGCCAATACCCAAACCGGGCGCCGCGTGCTGATCAACGACGAACACCCTCCGCTGGAGTATCGCGACAATCCGGCGATGAACCCGATTGCGCTCATCACCCAGCACACCACCTTCCTTTCCGACCTGCCAGTGGTTGACTTCCTGACCGCGCACGCGGGGATCCGCGCCGTAAAGAAGAATCAGATTGACGAAATGATCCAGAAGACATTGGACTTTGCCAATCAACTTACAGGCGAGCCCATTGTTCTCACCAGCCGCATGACCGAGCTTTCAGGCGGACAAACCCGCGCCCTGTTGATTGCTGACGCCACCATCATCTGCGACACTCCTATCGTCTTGTTGGATGAAGTTGAGAATGCCGGCATTAACCGCTCGCGCGCTCTGGAACTCCTGCGCGCCTATCGCAAGATTTTCATCTTCGTGACTCACGACCCGCGCATTGCCCTGCTCTCAGACTATCGCATTGTGATGCAAGGTGGTTCCGTCACCAAGGTTCTGTATACCAACGAGGAGGAGCGCCTTTTCTCCCACAAGGTCAGCAAGCTGGATGATTTACTTTCCGCCATGCGCGACAAGATCCGCTTCGGCGAACGACTCACCACCCATGAATTGGAAGGATTAGCATGAAACTCGCAATCTGCGCTGGCCCGGCCACAACGGGCAAAAGTTCTGTCCTGCGTCATATGATCCGAAAATTACAAGCTGCAGGCGACCACGTGGCCTTCTTGAAAGTTGACGTTCAATATGCCGAGGAAGATGAAATATTCGCCAAAGAATTTGGCATTCCCACTCGCAAAGTTTACTCTGGTGAACTGTGTCCCGATCATTGTAACGTCATGGTGCTCGGCGACGCCCTGCAATGGGCGGAAAAATCCGGGGCGAACATTCTGCTCGTGGAAACTGCCGGTTTATGTTTACGCTGTTCTCCATACGTTGATGGAGGCTTGGGCATGATCGTGATCGAAGCGACCAGCGGAACCAACCTACCGCTCAAGATTGGACCGATGCTTTCCCTCGCGGATGTAGCTGTGGTTACCAAGATCGACCGCGTCTCGCAGGCTGAACGCGAAGTCTTCCGCTCGCGCATTCAGGATGTGGCACCCAACGTCAAGGTCCGGGAAGTGAACGCTTTGTACGGAATCGGCATTGACCCGCTGGTGGATTTCCTGCACAACCAGCCTGACACGTGGGAAAAGATGTTGCTGCGCGGCAACCCACCGGTCGGCACATGCACGATCTGCGTCGGGAAAAAGGAAATCGGCTGGCAGGCTCACTTCGGGGTCGTCCGTTCGCTGGAAAATCAGAACTTCTACCGCGGAGAGTAACATGGACCAAATCTATTTCGACCACTCGGCCACCACCCCGCTCGACCCGCGCGTTGTCGAAGCCATGCTCCCGTGTTATGGCACAAACTTCGGCAATCCATCCAGTTTGCATTGGGCCGGACAGCAGGCCAAGCAAGCTATGGATCAGGGACGTCAACAAGTGGCCGATCTATTCCACGCCAGCCCCGATGAAATTACCTTCACCGCCAGCGGTACTGAAGCGGACAACATGGTGCTGATCGGTGTGGCCGCGAAGTACAAGCCGCAGGACTGCCACATCATTACTTCGTCGTTTGAACATCCCGCGATTTTGGAAACCTGCAAGCATCTCGAAAAACTGGGTTATGCCATCAGTTATCTGCCGGTGACATCCGAAGGCATCGTTGATCCAGAGTCGCTCAAGCAAACATTAAGGCCTAATACGCGTCTCGTCTCGGTGATGGCCGCCAATAATGTGGTCGGCACACTGCAACCCATCGTGGAACTTGCAAAGATCACCAAGGCACACAGCGCATTATTCCATACAGATGCAGTGCAGGCGGTTGGCAAAATCCCTCTGCACATGGATACCATGCCCGTTGATATGCTCTCGCTTTCGGGGCACAAACTGCACGGGCCGAAGGGAATCGGCGCGCTCTACATTCGTCAGGGCGTCAAGATCGAGCCGCTGGTCTATGGCGGCGGACAGGAACGCGGTTTGCGTTCTGCAACTGAAAATGTTGCAGCCATTGCCGGACTTGGGAAAGCGGCAGAAATTGCCGGTGCTGAAATGAACGAGGAGGCAAGCCGCCTCGTCAGATTGCGCGATCGAATCATCAGCACGATCACTGAAAAAATCCCCAACGCATATCTCATCGGCCATCGCTACAAGCGCCTGCCCGGACATATCTGCCTCGGCTTTGCAGGTCAGGAAGGTGAAGCCATCCATTTGATGCTGGCTTTGAACGAAGAAGGCATTGCAATCTCAACCGGCAGCGCGTGCAGTTCGCATAACGCTGGGCAGNNCAGCCTTCCTATATATTGATGGCGATGGGCATGGACCCGGTGCGGGCGCGCGGTTCCTTGCGGATCACGCTCGGACGCTTCAACACGGACTCGGAAGTGGATACCTTTTTAGAAGTTTTACCGCGGCTGGTAGACGACTTGCACCCCGTCACGTCGCGGAGTTTTGCCACAACGGCATAAAAATAAAAACCAAAGGAGAAAAAATGGCTACCCCTACATCTTATACTGTTGACGATTTACCTGGCTTGGACTGCGGCGTGTGCGGTATGCGCAGTTGCGAAGAACTGGCCGCACGCTTACCAGACAGCCCCGAACTAATCAAACGCTGTATCTATCTATCGGATAACCGTTACGAGGCGCGTCAGGTTGCCACCGAGAACCGAGCAAATCCGTTGCAGAATACTGTCGCAGCAAATCCAATGTCAAATATGGTTGTGGCAAACCCAGTGCCAACGCTGAATGCCCAACCCGTGATGGCGTCCTGCGCGGTATGCGCTCCAGCTTCTGGCGCAGCGACTTCTTTTATTCCCGGCATGAGCAATCCATATCGTGATAGCCTCGGACGCGAGTTCGATTTCTATCTCGAACATTTCCCCGAAGAACCGGGTCCGCGTGAGATCATCCTGCCGCACAACCCGCTCATCACGCGCGAAATGGATATCCAGGTTGGCGACATTCTTATTGGCCGCCCGCTTGGCATGTCCTGCGGATGTCCCATTACGCACTGCGGCGTCGCCATGAGCGTGGACAAGCGCACCGGCGTTATTGTTTGGTGTGTAACCGGCCCGTTGAATCCGCGCCAGAAAGGTTTCAAAGACCTCGGCTATTATATTGCCGAAGGTTATGAGGGCTTGATCAATGAAGCGCGTTGCGAGATCAAGATTGGCCTGCGTTACTTCTTCCAGCCGCGCATGTGCATGTTACAATGGCGGCACAGCGGACTGGTCAATTTCCTGAATCGCTCAGCAAACAGCCTTCAGGTCCGCGTCGAAGGATTGTGGATCGGATAAAGCGATGGATCGTAGTAGAATCCCGCTGGTAAGATAATCTTGATTTATGTTTTCTGTAAGGATATGAAAATGATGATGAACTGCATGTGTACTGGGCGGGGTCTCTAAACCACCGCCTCTTTTCCAAGAGATAAACGGCTGACTGCCGCAAACGGTGGGCTTGACCCCGCATCTTCCTAAGGTCGTCATTCAACGGCCTTCGAGTTGTGCCCATCGTTTGCTTTGCCGGGAAATTTTTTCCGGCTGGCAGACAGCCGTTTTATTTTATTAATCGGGCAATCCGCCCAAAAACCAAAGGAGAGATGAAATGAAAATTGCAAATAATGTTACGGAATTGATTGGAAATACGCCGTTGGTGCGTCTGAACCGCCTCACCGAGGGAGCTAAAGCTACAGTTGTGGCTAAGCTGGAATTCTACAATCCGGCTCACTCCGTCAAGGATCGCATTGGCGCATCCATGCTCGACGCGGCAGAAAAAGCCGGTCTGATCAAAAAGGATACCGTCATCGTCGAGCCGACCAGCGGCAATACCGGAATTGCCTTGGCCATGGTTGCTGCGGCGCGCGGATATAAATTGATCCTGACCATGCCTGAAACCATGAGCAAGGAACGACGCATGTTGTTGCGCGCTTATGGCGCAGATTTGATTCTCACTCCCGGCCCGGACGGCATGGGCGGAGCAATCCGCAAGGCCGAGGAAATTGTCGCATCGGACCCAAAGAAATATTTCCTTCCGCAACAATTCAAGAATCCGGCCAACCCTGAAATCCACCGCAAGACAACTGCCGAAGAGATTTGGCGCGACACTGACGGCAAAGTGGATTATCTCGTGGCAGGCATCGGCACCGGCGGGACAATCACCGGAGTAGGCGAGATTATCAAGTCGCGCAAGCCATCGTTTGAAGCCATCGCGGTCGAGCCGGATGCATCACCGGTTCTTTCCGGCGGAGCGAAGGGACCGCATCCCATTCAAGGCATCGGCGCCGGATTCGTTCCAGATGTTCTCAACACCAAGGTTTTTGATGAAATTATCCGCGTGAAAAATGAGGATGCCTTCCAAACCGCCCGGCGCATGGCGCGTGAAGAAGGTTTACTGGTCGGCATTTCAGCTGGCGCGGCCACCTGGGCCGCATTGCAGGTGGCGAACCGCAAAGAGAATGCCGGCAAGTTGATCGTGGTAATCATCCCCGATTTTGGCGAACGCTATCTCTCGACCGCGTTATTTGCCGACCTGGCCGAAGCACAGCCGAATCTATAATCTTTTTGAAACTATGAGCGCTCCAGCAAAAATTTTGTCGGAGCGCTCAATCCTGATAATGGAAAGCGCACAAAATGTTCAAGACAATTCATGATGATATTCAATCGGTGCTGGATCGTGATCCGGCGGCTCGCTCCAAGCTGGAAGTTTTGTTATGCTATCCGGGCCTGCATGCCATCTGGACGCATCGACTCACTCACAGGCTCTGGAAAATGAATTTCAAGCTCATTGCGCGCTGGCTTTCGCAAATCATGCGTTGGCTCACGGGAATTGAAATCCATCCCGGTGCAATCATCGGACATAATTTTTTCATTGATCATGGTATGGGAGTCGTCATTGGCGAAACTGCGGAGGTCGGAAACAATGTAACGCTTTATCATGGCGTGACGTTGGGCGGTACCAGCCTGAACAAAGTGAAGCGCCATCCGACTCTGGAAGACGACGTGGTGGTCGGTGCAGGTGCCAAGGTGTTGGGCGCAATCACTATCGGCGCAAACAGCCGAATCGGCGCGAATGCCGTGGTCGTGAAATCTGCGCCGCCAGATTCAGTGATCGTCGGCGTTCCGGGCCAGGTCGTGGTTCGAGAGCATCGAATACATGCACTCCATGAAAAAGCGGATCTCGAACATGGAAACCTGCCCGACACGATCAGCGAAACTCTCACGGCGCTGATCGCACATGTTGAAACTTTGGAGAAACGTATCAATGGCGGCAGCTATGGACCAGCCCTGCACACCCCTGATCACGGCGTTTGGCACTGGGGAGATTTTTCGATCTAACAATGTTAATTGGGAAATAAAATCAATAGTCGAAAGCTTGCCATAGTTGCCGTTTGCGGCAACTATGGCAAGGATAATCATTCGCCCCGAAACTGCATTAAAAGTTTTTCTGCTCGAGTCACTCCATGATTGACATGGCGCAATTGTCCGCGAGGATTAAATAGAAATGTAGTGGGCACACTCATGACGCCCCAGAGGCTGGCAAGCTCTGGTTTTTCGGTCGCATCCACTTCGACAACATGCAAGTCGTTTCCAAGCATTTGGCTCAATCGTTGGATGGCCGGACGCTGTACTGTTTTGCATGGAACGCAGGTCGGAGTGGTGAAATAGACCAGGACAAAGGCTCCGGAGCGAATTGGTCCAAGATCAGCAAGCAGATTCCTAGTGCGAAGCTTGAGCGTCCAGTTGTAAAGCAGATAAATGCCAAAACCGCTGAGAATGATTGCAAGGGCGAGAGCGGCCCGGGTTAAGACATCTGCATTAAACATCTTTTACGCACTCGCCTTCGGCTTCATGCCGGGGAAAATTCCTGCAGGCGGGGTCTTCGTAAACCCAGGAATGTTGAAGCGGCCCAGCCAGTAATACACGGCGCAACCAACACAGAAACCACCGAAGGCATTGAGCGTAGCAAGCGCCACCACGAGCCAGACCAATCCCCAACCGAGAATAGACGCACCCAAAAAGAGTGCAATCGAACCGGCAGTCATGAACAGAAAGCCGAGGAACTGGGCAAAACGATGCGGCTCAGGGTTGTCATTAAGCACATCAGGTTTGAGAATGCCGAGCGGCTTGAAGACGTAACGATACAGCGGAAGAAAGCCGGGCACTTTGAGGAGAGAACCCAGCCCCATCACAACCGCAACGAACGCGGCCAGAACCGGCAAGTTGAAAATGAAGGCAAGGATGTTTAGCGTGATGATGGTAAGTTGATTTGCCTTAAGAGCGGAGTGATCTACTTTTTGAAGAGATTGGATTGTCATTTTATTTTTCCTTTTGTTTTAGATTTAATAACTTGCAAAGGCGCCGGCGGGAATCGAACCCGCGAATAAGGATTTTGCAGACCCTAGCCTTCCCACTTGGCCACGGCGCCAGAAATTAAGTTGGTACTTCTACATCGATGGTTTCAGAAACGATCAATTTAGCAAGATCCAAAGCTTGATTGCGGATTTCGGGGATGGCAATGGATTCCCATAAACCCGCGATTCGCAGCGGCCCCAACGTATACAAACCGGGCGCGACATTTCCGTTTTTTCCAACCAGCCGCCCGCATGGATCAGTTTCCAAACCCAGTTGCAATGGATCAGGCTTAAGCCAACCAGAAGCAAGTAAGTCCAAGACCAAAGAAGACTGAACGCGCATAATATCGCGCGATGGACCCGTGCAGTTGATGATCCGTGCCACATTCAAGGTTTTTGCGTCGCCGGTCTCTGTGGATTTCCAAACAACGGTGACATTATGTTCATTCGACTTTGCAGAAACGAGTCGCCCGCGATGAATGACCAGAGTTCTATCTTCAATGAGAGCGCTCAATTGATCGAAGACTGCGGGCGCCATGCGGTGACGATGAATGTCCCACAGGTTTCGAGCATGGCGCAAAAACGATTCTCGCTGAGCCTGATTCCAACCTCGCCAGATGGTTGCTGTGTGAGGCCGCAGGCTGTCAATGACCGCGCGCCAATCAGAACCGGTTTGTTCTGCAAGTTGCGCTTGTTGGCGAATCCAACGCAGAGCATGAACGGGAGATTTAAATTCTTTTGGCAACTCCGATAAAGGTCGTGCCTGATACGGTTTATGAGATTGATACAGGCGCCCATGTCGCGAGATGGCATGGATGATGCCGCGATGTCCAGCCTCGCGCAAGGATAGAGCAACATCCACCATTGTGAGGCCGGTACCGATTAACAGCACAGGCGCATCAGATGCAAGATTCTTGGTTATCTCCGGCGACCACGGATTCCGATAG
>PLNY01000340.1 GCA_003141915.1 Anaerolineae bacterium
GGACGCATATAAATGGTGGCAACTTTCGACACCACCGGCAGGTGGCTAAAAACGAACAGCATCAAGGCATAAAGAATTCCTGTCAGCAACGCGCCGATGAGAAAAGCGAAGGCGTGGTTGACGCTGGTGTAGCGACCGCCTTTGAAGCCGAATCGGTTTTCGATGTCGTCCTTCGACCACGCGAGCAGATCTGGGTTGTCCGCGCCACTATTAGGGGCCTTTGGTAAGATTGGGAATTGTGCCATAGTTTTTGTTTAGTTTTTACCACGAGAGCCGATTGCGAGCATGATTGTGCCAACAATACCAAGTCCGATGCCTACGATAATTCCATTTTGCCGGTCTGCCATCAGGCCGAGATTATTCACACGGCCCACACCACTTTCAACTGAAGTATCGAACGCCAGGAAAAAATATCCGGCGACAATCAGGCCGCCGATCAAAAGAAGCACGCCAATTCTTTGCAAGCCGGATAACCCCCGATCAGTTGTCGGCATCAACCCAGTTGATCTTTCCGCTTCGAGTCGCTTGCGCTGCTGTTCAATCTCTTCTTGAGATTTAACTTGTGCGTTTCTACGTTTTTCTTCGGCCAATAATTCCGCCTCTCGTTTTTCCTCGCGCTCGCGTGCCTGCCTCTCTGCTTCTTGTTGCGCTTTTCGGTCCTCCTCCCTGGCCTGAAGTTCCGCACGGAGAATCGCTTCTCTTTCCGTGATGTAATCACGAATCGTGACCCATTGGCCGTTGTGAAAAATCTCGTGCAGCAAACCGATTTCATTGGCCGCAAGTTTAGTCTCGATGACGGACGCGAGATACGGGCCTTCCTGCCTGCCACGCCAGCGCACAAGAAATTTTGCGTTGTCTCCGTCGGATAGTTCGGCAAAATTGTTCATGGTTGCACCAATTCTCGAAACAGTGGCGGCAACGCATCTCGGAAAGAAGCGTCATTCGGATTTACACCGGATTTGGTCAGGTATTCTTTGCGCGGGCTGTCTAGGGAAAACAACGGCGACAGCGGCATCGCCGGTTCTTTGAACGGCTGCCCGGCATCAATTTTTGTGGCCAGCAATACCGGCTGTTTGCGGGCTGCACTGTAACCGAAGACTTCTCCAGAAACGGAATTATCAACGAAGTTGGGTTTGCCGTCCAAACCCACGAAACCGACATACTGAAAACTGCTTTTTGAAACTGCGTGCGCGAGTGTCAACAATCCGTCAGCCTGTTTCGCGTATGAAATTGATTTTACCGAAGCAAAAAATTGTTCCAGTTTCTCGCCGCATGAATTCACCTTCCCAGCCACAAACCAATCCCCGCTATCCAATTGTCCGCCGACAATGGACTTGATTTGAGTCTCGTGCATCCGTGCTGCCGGACAGAATGTGAGTCCCCAAGCATCAGGTTGCAAATTCATCAAGTCAACCAAGCGCAGAAAAAGATAAGCCCGAAAAAGCGGCGAGCCTTCACGCGAATCTTTGATGGAATCCAAAACTTCCAGCAATGGTTTCGAATAAGAATCACCACCTGCCAAAACTTTCTCAAATCCGACAGAAGTGAATGAAGCCGTCTCGTCACGATTGTTGAGGTCTTCAACGCGATACACCGGCTGGGTAGGCGACAACTTATATTGACCATCGAAATAACCATAATCGTGATCCTCAAAATTGGCGCTGGTCGCGGACGCCGATGGCGCCCAAGCCTTGATTTGCTTCCAACCGGTCGAAGCGACAAACGCGCCAATCGTAATCCAGTCCACAGTGTTTTTCCCTTCGCTGTCAAGCCAAAGTCGGTATCGCCGATGAATCGCGCTAACAGCCGGGTCGTTGTTGAGTTGCTGGAAAATCCGCCGCTCGGCAGGCATCACAACTTCAGGGACAAGGCCTGCGGGGTGTGTCTTACCGATGAAAGCCCAAGTGCTGGCGTTGGTTGTGCCAAGCAGAATGCGGAGGGCTGCCTCATCATTCGCGTTCAAGGATTGAACCAGAGAAGCAGCAGTGGCAGCGGGGGAAGCAGAGAATTCCGAGGAGACAATCGAGTTGATGCCATCGGAAAATTCTTTGACCGTGTGCGCCTTTCGTATCGCAGCCATGCCTTCATCAAGTTTTTTAAGTTCGCTGTCGTAAGCTGCAAACTTGGCGCACACGGTAGCAGCGCGCTGCAAGAGGTCGCTACGAAGATTCAAGTGGTTGGTGAAACCCGACTCGGTATCGGTGATTTTCTGCACGATACTGGCGAGCGCGGTGATCTGCGCCCTGGTTTTTTCCAGAGGCGCACGGTAATCAAGTTCGCTGCATTTTTCCTCGGCGGATGACACCCACTGGTCAAAAAGTCCATTGACCACCGTGCCGCTCTCGGACAAGAAATTTTGCCATTGTTTTTCAAATGCCTGAAGGCGTGGCTCATTTTCCGTTTTCAGGTCTGGCGCAAGTGCGTTCAGGGCAATATGCGTCAGAGCAAGTTGGTCGGCGATACTTTCAAAGCGAGACGCATCTGGTTCGCCGGTGAGTTGCTGTGGCAACTTATTGAACGCCGCTTCAAAATTCGCCAGCAGCGCGTGTTCCTTGGTCGCAAAAGTTTCGGCGGCGGCAATTGCATTGGCATTGCCAACTTTTTCGGTGCGCGCCCGTTCCAACAAATTGTCTGCCGTATGGACTTGTCGTTGAGTAATTGCCTCTTGGAGTTGCTTGGAGAAATTGCGGACTTTCATCTGCCCCAACACAAACCAAACAGTAGCCGCGCCAACAACAAAGACCGCAATACTGCTAGCGACGATGACACGCCTTTGGATTGCGGTTCGCCGGGCGATCTCGGCTTCGAGCAACGCGGAACGCTTGCGAAACGCAAACGAAGCTTCCTCTGGGATTGGCCGGGTGAAATCCGTCAAGGAACGCCAGACTTTATGCAACGCCTCGAAATCATCACGCAGTTCCGGCAGTTTGACATAGCGAGCCGACGTATCTTTTTCCTCGCTTTGGTGAATACGGAAATGCAATTCTGCGACTAATGCCTTAAACTCGCGTTCTTTTCGATCCTTCTCTTGTTCGCCACGCGCCCAATTTTCCAAAACGCCCAGTTGCTTCAATGAGCCGGCAAACAATTCAATCTTAAATTCGTCTTGCAGCCGGTGGATGAAATCAAGCTTCGCCAGCGCATCAAGCCAATGCGATTCACCTTTGAGCTTCGCCGTCTCTTCGAGCAAACATACGCAACGAACCGCCTGCGCTTTGCGCCACACTTCGCCATCGGGTTTGTTTTTGAAACCAAACGCTTCGATGGTTTCAATTTCTGCAACCAATAGCGCTGGTTCTGCCCCCTCCAACGAACTGCCGAGGTGTTGCAATCTCGCCGCCAACACCTTCGCGTCGAGACGGGCCAGTTCAGAAGCCGCATTGGTATCCGCAGGGTTCAATCGCGTGATGCTTTGCAGTGTTTTGAGCGCCTCCTCGTCGTTCCGGTTCAACACCGCGCTGCGATAAGCCGCGTAAAGCGGGTGGTCGGTCGTGATGCCTTG
>PLNY01000345.1 GCA_003141915.1 Anaerolineae bacterium
TGACCACAACCGATATTGAACCACCCTACATCAATCCTTCTGCAGGACAAATGCCGCAGCACGCAAAGATCATCCTTAACGGATATCCCATTCAAGGCGCAAGCTGGCAACCTCAAATCATCGTATTCAATGCTGGACAGTATGCTCGTTATACCGATTTAACCCAGCACATTATTTCAGGTCTTCGAGGCATGCGCTATCAACATGGACAACCGCTTCCGCAAGGCTTACCTGCCGGTCCGTTCAGCGCCGCCGTGCAATCGGTAAACTTTGTAAACGGTAATGGGATTCGCTACCTCACACAATTCGATCAGAGTCCGCTTCCCGTCAATAACCGCGAACTGTTTTATTATTTTCACGGCATCACAAATAATGGAACCTATTACGTGCAGGTGATCCTGCCTGTGCAAGCGCCGTTCCTCGCCCCGGATGAAAATCCCAATTCGCCTCTTCCTCGGAACGGCATTCCTTTCCACGGAGATCAATCCTACTTCAACGCGATTGCGCAACAACTCAACACGACTCCGCCCAGTCAATTTTCTCCATCCCTCACCTCACTGGACGCGCTGGTTCAATCCATTACTATTAATCCTTAGAAGCCTGTTTCCTGTTAAACAAAAGGACTTGGAATGCTTTTTACCATAATGGCAAGCTGCCAGAGAATAGGAAATAAACTATGACTACCTTGCTGCCATTCCTTATCCAACTGATGGGTTTGCGTGATCCACATGCCGAACGCCATGCTGACCATGTCGCTGAATTAGCGCTCAAGCTTGGCAAAGTATTGGGCTTGAAGACGGATGAATTGGAGTTGTTGCACGTGGCGGCGTCCATTCATGATATCGGCAAGATGGCCATCAATGAATTTGTCATCAACAAACCGGGGCATTTTACTGAAGCCGAATATATCATGGTTCAACAACATGCCCAAATCGGCGCGAGTCTCGTGAAAACATTGGATATTGATCCATCCATCCATTCAATTATCTTGAACCATCACGAGAACTTCGATGGAACCGGCTATCCACACGGAGAAAAAGGAGATGAAATTCCGCTCGGCGCGCGCATCATCCGCATTGCGGATACATACGATGCGCTGACCAGCAACCGCGGTTACCGGGCTGCCTATTCGCATAAAAAATCATTGGAGATCATGGAGCGTGATGCGCAATTTTTCGATCCAACTCTGCTTGATCTTTTCTTTAAGAACGTGGCGCGCAAACATTAAGGACGATTAACTTAAAACACAGCAATTTTTATATTAGACTTTATCGGTAATAAGATTTGGTGTTTTGTTTATCCACAGATTACANNTTCTCTTGAAAAATTCTAATCTGTGTAATCTGCGAAATCTGTGGAAAGTCCGCTGCACTTTGCGGATTATTTCCGATAATGTCTATTATTTGCGCTTCAGCCTCACCGGCTACTGCGTTCGGATGATCGGACTTTTGATCCAACCCCGAAATTGATTCGGGTTGATAAATTATAATATGAAGCGATTTTAGATGACTTTGACAGACTCCCTCAACCGTCCTCTGCGCGACCTGCGGATTTCCGTCACGGACCGATGCAACTTCCGCTGCGTTTATTGTATGCCGCGCGAAGTCTTCGGGTCGGATTATCCATTCCTGCCTCGCGCTCAAATCCTGACATTTGAAGAGATCGCGCGGCTGGCTCGCATTTTTGCCGGGCATGGTGTTCGCAAGATTCGCTTAACCGGTGGTGAGCCATTGGTGCGCCGCGACCTGCATTTGCTCGTCGCTATGTTGGCAGATATCCCCAATCTCGACCTGACTCTGACGACAAACGGTTCCTTGCTTGCAAGGCAGGCGCGCCTCCTCAAGGACGCTGGATTGAAACGCGTAACTGTCAGCCTCGACTCGCTCGATAACAAAATATTCAAAGCCATGAACGATGCGGATTTTCCTGTGGAGAGCGTATTGGAAGGAATGGATGCCGCCGCCAGGGTTGGCTTGGGACCGGTCAAAGTCAATATGGTGGTCAAGCGCGGGGTGAACGAATCGAGTATATTGCCGATGGCCCGCTTCTTCCGCGAGAAGGGTTACATTCTGCGCTTCATCGAATATATGGATGTGGGACATACCAATGGCTGGCGGATGAATGATGTCATTTCGGCGAATGAAATTATCAGGATGATCAATGCCGAGATGCCGCTCGAACCGCTTGACCCAAACTATCAGGGCGAAGTGGCCGGCCGCTGGCGATATAAAGATGGGAGCGATGAGATCGGCGTGGTTGCATCCGTAACGCAGCCGTTTTGCCGCGATTGCAACCGCGCCCGGCTCTCCGCGGAAGGCGATTTATATACCTGTCTCTTTGCCGTCAAGGGATTCAATCTTCGTGATCTGATTCGCGGCGGCGCAACCGATGATGAAATTTCGCAAGCCATTGTGAGTCTGTGGAATAAACGTAGCGACCGCTATTCGGAGCTTCGATCCGAAAACACGATCTCATTGCCCAAAGTGGAGATGTCGCATATTGGGGGATGAGGGAACCCGCTCCATTCTAAACTTTCTGCCTGCACTTTTATGATAAATAGGAGATTCTTTTGCTTTCACCTGACGGCATCCAAGCCATTTTCTTTGACCTCGACGGAACGCTTCGTCACAACCTTCCCTCTGGCGGGGAGGTTGCTGCGGATTATGCAGCCCAATTGGGTTTACATATCAGCCATGAGGATCGTCTGCGTGCCATGCGCTGGGAACATTATTATTGGGCCAAATCCATAGACTTGGAAGCCGATAGACAAACTTATCCAGAAGCGAACCTGGAATTCTGGCAAAACTATTGCCGCCGTCAGTTGGTGGCGCTTGGCGCATCGGATGGACGGGCTAAAGAGTTTGCTCCCAAAGTTTCCCAGTATATGGATGATTCATATCGACCGAAAAGTGTTGTGCCTGAAGATGTGCTTCAACTTTTGTCGGCCCTTCAAAAGGCAGGTTACCGAATGGCCGTGATCTCCAACCGGGAAAAGCCTTTTCGGCAGGAGATGGAGTCGCTCGGCATTGCGCCGTATTTTGCCTTCTCGCTGGCGGGCGGTGAAGTGAACGCGTGGAAGCCCGAACCTGATATCTTCTTTTATGCCTGCCAGCGCGTGGATGTAAAACCATCGCAAGCGATGTATGTCGGCGATAATTATTTTGCGGATGTGGTCGGCTCGCGTCGCGCGGGACTTCAGCCGGTTCTCTACGACCCGCGCGGTATCTTCCCTGAAGCGGAATGCCCGGTGATCGCTTCGTTCGAGCAGTTACCTTCCGTGTTGGAAAATTTATAAAACGAACTTCTACTCTTCCGTGTCCGCTTGGGGGTGTGGAATCGTTTTATTGAACAGGAAAACGATTCGGGTGCGGAGGGATGCGAAGAATTTCCGGATGAACGGCAATCGCAATATCAATAACAACGCAATCACTACTCCATAAGTCACGGGCGCGCCGATATTTCCTGAGAGATGGAATACGTCGCCTTTTACATCCATGGCATAATGCAGGGCCGCGATGGGAACGATCAAATAAACGACTTGATGCAGGCGCTTCCAATTTTTTCCGAGGCGCACCTTCCAAACATCAAAGGAAGTCATTGCCAGTGGAATCAGCAAAAGAAATGCGGCCATGCCATAAAGGATATATGATTTTTGAATCACAGTCTGGCTGAGATAGCTCCAGGCCAACCCGTTATCCAGATCAATAAAGATGATGACATGCAGAACCGCGTACATGATTGCATACAAGCCGAGCGCGCGTCGGCGCTTGAGCAGTTCGCGCCAGCCAGTGAGTGTGGTCAACGGCGTGCAGGCCAACGAAAGCACCAGCAGCGCGATGGCATGACGACCCGTACGTATTTCCATTTGCTGAATCGGATTGGCGGTCAGGTGATTCGTAAGCACGCCATAGACGATGATCACTAATTCTGACCACGCGTAAATATGCATGGCGATCTGCAATGGAGTAAATGGAAGCCGCTTGACCCAATGGACGAAAGACATTTTTAAAATTATATCCTGATAGATGACGATGCGGAACCCGTTTCTTCTCAAGCGGATTCCGCATCGTTGATGCAATTGTGTCTTGAAGCCTTTAGTAATTGGCTTTCAAATCCATGCCTTGATAAAGAGAAGCCACCTGAGCACCGTAGCCATTGAACATCAGCGTGGGACGCATTCCCAATTCGCCGATGCGCCGCTCCGATGATTGCAGCCAGCGCGGGTGCGGCACGTTGGGATTCACGTTGGCATAGAATCCATATTCGTGCGCATCAATATCCTGCCAAAAGGTAGTCGGCTGGTCGGCCACCAGTTCAATCTTTACAATCGCCTTGATACCTTTGAAGCCGTATTTCCACGGCACGACCAAACGAATTGGCGCGCCATCCGGAGCGGGGAGCGGGGAGCCGTATAAACCAGTCACCAGCAGCGTGAGATCGTTCATCGCCTCGTCGAGGCGCAAGCCTTCGTGATAAGGCCAGGGATAATCAGCCGTATCCGCCTCAGCCGGAAATTGAGTCTGATCCATCAAGGTTGTGAAGCGAACATATTTTGCGGCGGAGGTCGGCTGGACCACCTTCAATAAACTTGCAAGCGGAAATCCCTGCCACGGGATGACCATGCTCCAGGCTTCCACGCAGCGCAAACGATAGATGCGGTCCTCCTGAGGAAACATCTTGAGCAGGTCTTCGATGGCGTACGTTTTCGGGTTGCTGACAAGACCGGAAACTTCCACCGACCATGGATGAGATTTAAAACCCTTTGACAGCGGGTTTACCGCATCCTTGGCAGTGCTGAATTCATAATAGTTATTGTAGTTGGTGATATCGTCGTATGAATTGAGCGGATTGCCCAACTCATCCTTCTTACCCGCGTAAAGAGCAACGCTCGCCGGGTCACCAGACGATGATGAACTGCCTCCAGCGGGAGCGCAGGCGGCAAGCACTGCACTGCCGGTCATGATGCCCGCTCCTTTCAAAAAACTGCGCCGATTAAAGTACAAAGACTTGGGCGTGATTTCAGATGGAAGAACAGGAACTGATTTGTAAACATCGCTCATAGTAACCTCTCTTTCTAAGGATAGGACTCAGCCAACAAGGCTTTGATGTTGGTTTCAATTTCATCATAGGCGCCTTCGCCGATATGAACATAACGGATTTGGCCGCGCTTGTCAATCAAATAAAGCGCAGGCCAATACGCGTTGTGATATGCATTCCAGGTTGCACCATTGTTATCCTGCGCCACCGGATATTCGATGCCATCATTGACGACTGCGGTTTTTAAATTATTGAGATCCGCCTCGTAACTGAATTCAGGGTAATGATTGCCAATGATCATCAGGCCCTGATCTTTGTATTTTCCATACCAACTCTTCAAATAGGGCATGACATGCTGGCAGTTAATACAATCGAATGTCCACATAGCCAATCCAACCACTTTGCCGCGCAAGTTGGCGAGGCGTAGTGGCGAATTGGTGTTCAGCCAGACCGCGTTGGTTAATTCGGGAGCTGGGCCAATATCAGGAAGAGCTGCGCCGCTTTTGATGGGTTGAACAGCCGCCGTGGCACAAGCGGTCAACCCAAAGAGAACGAGAGCGGAAACCCAAAACCGTTTCATCTTATCGATAAGATGAA
>PLNY01000243.1 GCA_003141915.1 Anaerolineae bacterium
GGGACTTTATTTTGGCCGCATCGACCTGACCCGTAAGCGGCTCGCTGTTTTTGGCGCGGCATTCATCTTTACTTTTATTTTTACATTCCTGGCGATATATATTGGCCAGCATCAACCAAAATATGATAAATTCTTCGAAGATTATCTTGGCTTCAACGTTGCTATCATGTCCATCTCTGCATTCATGTTGTTACGCAAAGTGCAATTACCTGAAAAAACTCTTCCATTTGTTTTGCCATTGAGCACGGCGACTCTGGGAATATATCTGGTTCATATTCTTGCGCTTGAATATTTCAATAATGTGCTGGCGGTGTATGTCCCATTCATGCGGCTCGGCTCTTCGATTTTCATTATGCCGCTTACGTCAATTATCGTATTTTTGGCTTGTTTTGTTTTCGTCTTTGCTTTGCAAAAAATTCCAATATTAAAATACATTGTGCCATAAGCTTTGCGGCTGTCATGGGCTGCGTTGAATTCGAAACAACTTGAAGTTTGAGTCCGGGATATTGGCGATCAATGTGAATCTCGGGTCTGTTTTTTCGCCGGTAAAAATTGGTTGTAAGGCCTGACGGGGAGCGGGAAGGATGATATATTCGGCGCTGTAATGCCGGGCAACGAAGTAAATTGTATCCAGATCGTTATTAGGGATCATCACGGCTTTAAAGCCCATTCCTTCATATACGTCCCAAACGTCTCTTGCCATCACTACGATATCGCTGGGGTTTTCTGCCCTCTGGTTTGCATCCTTCAGAATAATATGTCTTATGGATGCATATGATTTATAGATTGTGTTGTAGTATGAGTTGTATTGATAATTCAACAAATAGCCTTGATAGCCGCAGTAGGCAATAAGAACGATTGAAGCGACAATTAATAGGGGCTTTATCTTTAGATAGCGATTAAATAAATCCAAAATGACAACCGCGATAAATGGAATTAAAATCGCCAGACTCTTGGGCAGGGAACCGGGTCCCGAAAAGCTTGCGATGAACGAATAAAAAAAATATTCCAGTCCGGCAAAAAACAAAACAGGGAGGAGAAATCTGATCTTTTCGATTTTTCTTTGTATGAAAAAAATATCAACCAGCCCAATGATCGTGAACAATGTCAGAACGGGATCCAGGAAGCTGTTCATCGTCCCAAAATTGCCAACTGCGACATGAATTTTATTTTCCAGAATTCCTTTAATTCCCCATGCCGCCCGGTAAGTTTCCCATGTCAGGGGTTTTCCATAGGCATGGAAATCTTCGTATGTGGTGAGGAACATCGTGCTCGATGGTCCTTTTGGAAGGAATTCGTGCAAGGCGATATAGTTTTTTATTAGCAACGGCGAAAGCACTGCAAGATGAACACCCGCGGCTCCCAAACAAAAATATGCTTTCTCTTTCCATGAAATGGGCGCGAATAATATGCTGGCCTCTAAAGCAAGGAGAAGCAGAATGCCGTCTTGTCGGGTGAAATGCGCTAATCCGCTGCCGACAGCCGCGATCAAAAAGTATCTCGGCTTTTCAAATCCCCTGATGGTTAGATAGAGTGTAAGAGCCCCAAACGCTCCAAAAAAAATGTTGGCGTCGGTGGTAACTGATATCCAGATTTGATAAGGCGCAAAGAAAGCCAATATTCCTGCGAATGCCGCAATGGAATCTACGCCGGAAAACTTTTTGCTGGCCAGATTGGCAACGAGAGCAGGAATGAGGCTGATTGTGATGGAGGCAAGCAGAGCATTGAAAACAGACTCGCCTAGGAATCGCATTGGAATGCTGAGTAGAATGGATGTTAGCGGATTCCAGAAATCATTGCTGTAATGGGTGATAGGAACCAACCCCTCAAAGAAGTAAGCCACGTAATCCATTACCAGCCCTCTGCCATCTGCGATATTTTTTGCAACTGTGTAATAAAATACCGGGTCGCCGTGACCGGGAGTGTGGGCATTTGTTGCCAGATATAAACGCAGGACCAAACCCGCGATCAGGCCTGCTGTGAATATGGCGGCCCAAAGTCTTTTTTCTTTGTTATTGTTGATGCGATTCGCGGGGGGATTATCTTTCACAACGCCCATGCCAGCATCAGCCCGATGATCGCGATGATAATTCCAATATGAAGAAGAAGATTGGAGGTCGTCAACCAAAAAGGCTCAAGCGCAAACTGTAAAATCAGATTGACCACAATCAATAATATCCCGATCAGCGGCAAAAGCCCTTTGCGATGCGCGAGATATTCTGAAAGCTTATCCAATAAATTTGACATTAGACTTCCTCTTCTTCAGGTTCCGATTTGTGGTTTGTTGTCTGCCACAGGGAAAATTGCGCGGCCAATCGCCCGGGAATGCGCCCCTGCATCACCACACCGCCGCGTTCGTGCTCGATGCGTTCGACCTGACCCGCTTCATGGAAAAGCGAGATCAACGCGCCTTGCTGATATGGCAAGCGAACGAGGATCGGCGTGTAGGTTTCATATAATTCTTTTTTGATTAAATCCAAAAGTTCCGGCAGACCGATTCCTTTGTGCGCCGAGATTGCAACCGCTTTTGAATATTTCCGCACTGTTTCGCGCGCGACTTCGGGCTGGTTGAGGCGATCTATTTTATTTAACGCCGTGACGGTTGGGATGTGTCCCGCGCCGATCTCTTCCAATGTTTTCTGAACCGATTGATATTGGTTCAACGCGTTGGGGTGCGATATGTCCACCATATGCAAAAGCAAATCGGCTTCGGTAATTTCTTCCAGCGTTGCATGAAATGCCGCGACCAATGCGGTCGGTAATTTTTGAATAAAGCCGACCGTATCGGTGAGCAGGGCTTGATAGCCGCCGGGCAATTCAATGCGGCGAGTGGTTGGATCCAGCGTCGCGAAAAGTTGGTCGGCCACATAAACATCCGATTTCGTAAGACGATTTAATAATGTTGATTTACCGGCGTTGGTATATCCCACCAAAGCAATTGTTGGAACGCGCGAACGTTTGCGTTGCGAGCGGTAACGCATTCGATGGGCGCGGACTTTTTCCAGTTCGCGCTTCAGGTGTGCGATCCGGCTGCGAATGGAACGCCGATCCACTTCAAGTTGCGTTTCGCCGGGGCCGCGCAAACCCACGCCGCCGACCGAGCCGGTCCGTCCGCCGCCACCGCCGGCTTGTCGGGCAAGATGCGTCCATTGTCCAGTAAGACGCGGAAGCAAATATTCGTACTGAGCCAATTCGACTTGCAGCATTCCTTCAGCGGTGTGGGCATGTTGTGCAAAGATGTCGAGAATGAGCGCAGTTCGATCCAGCACTCGGACGTTAGGCGCAAGCGCTTCTTCCAATTCGCGTTGATGACGCGGGGTCAGTTCATCGTCAAATAGAACGACTTGCGATAAGGTCTCTTCGCTTAATGCTTTGAGTTCGGCAACTTTGCCGGGGCCGATATACGTTCCCACGTTTGGATGATCAAGCTTTTGAGTCAGTTCGCCCGCGACTTCGAGTCCGGCAGTGTCGGCAAGAAGAGCGAGTTCGGTAAGTGAGTCTTCCAGGGGAAGAAAATTTTTTTGTCCGCGTAGCTCGGCGCCGACCAGAAAGGCGCGTTCACGCGGTGGTTTTGTTGGCTGGGGGATTCTCTTTGACATCAGGTTCGATCTGTTGTTTCTCTAAAGTACCGAAGAGCTTGGCGACTTTTGGGTCGGTGCGTTCTGTGCGGAGGGGAAGCAGAATATGAAATGTGGAGCCGGGACATTTTTCTTCATCATAGCCCGGAGACTCGACCCAGATTGTTCCGCCGTGCGCTTCGATGATACCACGAGTGATGGGCAAACCCAAACCGGGACCGCCGCCTTTGAATTTGGTCTTTCCGCTGGAGTGCAGATTGACACGTCCGGTTTGGCCGAATTTTTCAAAAATCCGAATTTGATTTTCAGTTGAAACGCCAATGCCCGTATCGGCTATGGTGATTTCGATAAACCCCGGCAAGCTGCGGCCGTCAATGGTGATTCTGCCTTTATCCGGCGTGAACTTGATCGCATTGGAAACAACGTTTTTCAATGCCTGATAAAGGCGTTCCGAATCCGCATAGATCCATACCTCGCTTCCGGGAAATTTATTTATTTCAAGCCCCTGGTGGCGTTCTTGAATCGCAGATTCCAATTCTCGTTGAAGAAGATTGAGATGCTGACCAATCAAGATCGGCTGCAGATTAAGGGAAAGCAGATCGTTGTCAATCAGCGAAACATCGATCATGTCGTCAATGATTTCGTGCAGGCGGTTGATGCCGGTATTGACTCCACTTAACAGGGTGTCTATCTGGTTGTTGCCGTTTTGCGCCACCAGTTCGCGCAGCATCTCCGTGTAACCCTCGATGAGCGTCAGCGGCGTCTTCAGTTCGTGCGCGGCCACGGAAATGAAATTGGATTTTGAGCGGTCCAGTTTTTCAAGCGTCTGCCTTACCTCGACCAATTCATTGGTAATGTAAGCCACGCGCGCCTCCATTTCCAAGCGGGCGATTTTTTCCAAGCCGTATGTGTAAATGGGTGTGATTGTAGAGAGCAGGTCAAGCGCGTCCTGTTCTGAAAGATTTTCAATGGCAATATCGTTAGTGATCGAGATGATACTGTTCAGTGTTTCTGAAACGTTCTGCCTGCTTTCCTGTAAATCTGAAAGCGTGGGGGCGCCGGTCCATTCATAAATGATGGAATCAAGCCAGGCGGGATTGCCCGTCATCACAGACTGCTCGAGCCCATCGTAAAATCGGTTCAGTTCGTCAAGGAATGCGTCCCGCGCGCCGACGCCGCGCGTCATGCTTTGCGAAACGCGCTGT
>PLNY01000197.1 GCA_003141915.1 Anaerolineae bacterium
CCTAAAACTGTCCGGTGGCTAGACTTTTTTCAAAAATCAGTAAATTATCTCTGTTGAGATTTAGCAACAGACTACAACGTACAAATGCGCCTGCTTTCCATACCAAATATCAAGAACGCATCTCTGGCCCTTTACTCGACTGTATTGATATCTATATCGAAATCCCACGACTCCCCATCCAAAAATTGATTGTGGGTATCTCCCCAACCGTATCAACACAAGTCAGTTTGTGCTGTCTAAAGTGCGTTAAATTATCGGAGGCTGCAAAGACTACCTTCGTTTTAAACTCGGCACTGAATGTTCTTCGTTGCGCCATTCTGGACTCCATTTCTTTGCGATTCTACCCTATGGGTAGTTGTCCAGTTTCATGGGTCCATTACAATCCTTCCCCCAGGCTAAAAATATGGGGGTATGATTTTAAAAGAGCGCGCTCAAAGTGTGTTAGTGAGTTTTCAAAAAAGAGCCTCAGGAGTGGGCTTTGGACTGATTGAAAGACAAAGACGCACAAGAGACTCGCGATGAAGTTTCATAAAAAGCATGACCCGGATTGCGGATGCCCTTTTGGAACCAACTCCCCGCAAGCCCATGAATGCTGACCCAAGTACGCACCGAACTGTGGGAAGGACGCATTCAAGACATGATCCAATCCTGTCGCAGTCTACTGACTATGCTTCCGCACGGCCTTTCATCGAAAAAGCCGTCATCTATATCACGATCACAACGAAGAACGCATAGACTATGCCCGCTTTACCCTTGGCTAGTTAACATACTTTGAGCGCTCCCTTGACGAAGGTGTTGATAAAGAGAGCCATTTATTAGCCGGAATGCCATCCTATAGGATGGCATTCCGCTTTATAAGAGATTTATATTCCTTTTGCAAGGTGATAATACAAATCATTCCAGCGCAGTTCCTTTTTGAATTCCTCAATATGAGTGTCCTCGTTAATAAGCAAGTACTCAACGTTTGCCATTTCGGCAAAATCGCGCAAGTGATCGGCAGTGACAGCGTAGCTGAAACTGGTGTGATGTGCGCCGCCCGCATAGATCCAGGCCGCAGCGGCGACCTTCAGATTGGGACGCGGCAACCATAAGGCACGCGCCACGGGCAGCTTGGGAAGAGGCTTGTCGGTCGGTACTACATCCACAACATTGGCCACGATGCGGAAGCGTTGGCCCATATCCATGATGGAGGCGCCGATTGCGGGTCCGGTATTCGCATCGAAGATCAATCGAACCGGATCTGCTTTTCCGCCGATGGACAGAGGAAAAATGTCGAGCCGGACTTTGCCTGATGCAATCGATTCGCATACTTCAAGCATATGCGCACCCAACACCTTATCACCTGACGCGCTGAAGTGGTAGGTGTAATCCTCCATGAAGCTGACGCCGCCCTTGATCCCCGCGCTCATCACCTTCATGGCGCGCACCAATGCAGACGTTTTCCAATCGCCTTCCGCACCGAAACCAAACCCATCGCGCATGAGACGCTGAACTGCCAGACCGGGCAACTGAGCCAGTCCATGCAGATCTTCAAAGGTGGTCGTGAAGGCTTTGAAATTGCCAGCGCTCAAAAAGTTACGCATACCCACTTCAATACGCGCACCTTCAACGAGCGAGGCGTATTTCTCGCCCTTCGGCTGTAGCGCAGGGACAACATCATACTCGTCAAGATAGGTCTGTGTCATTTTTTTGACATCAGCATCCGATGCTTCTTTTACCGACTTGACCAGGTCTCCCACCCCATAACCATAGACATCATATCCAAGTCGAATCTGCGCCTCGACCTTATCGCCTTCGGTCACCGCCACATCGCGCATATTATCGCCGAAGCGCGCTACTTTTGCGCCTTGCCAATCGGCCCATGCGCATGCGGCACGAATCCAGACGCCGATGCTGGCTTGCACATCCTCGTCCTGCCAGTGGCCGACGACTACTTTGCGATTGAGCCGCATTCGGCTTCCAATGAATCCGAATTCCCTGTCGCCGTGCGCCGACTGATTCAGGTTCATGAAATTCATGTCTATTTCAGACCAGGGGATTTCCCGGTTGTATTGCGTATGCAAATGCAGGAATGGTTTTTTGAGCAGACTCAACCCCGCGATCCACATCTTGGCAGGTGAGAAAGTATGCATCCAGGTAATTAGGCCTATGCAATTCCCAGCCGAGTTTGCTTCCAAACATAATTCTCGAATGGATTCAGGAGTAGTTAACACCGGCTTGAACACTACCTGCGTCGGAACATACTTCGAAGCGCCAAAAAATGAAGCAATCTCACGCGAATGCTCGGCAACTGTTTTGAGCACTTCTGGGCCATATAGATGTTGACTGCCCGTTACAAACCAGACTTCATATCCTTTTAGATCAATCATCATTGCTCTCCTTATTATGACTTTTTTGTCTGCCCATAATAGGCATTTGCACCATGCTTTCTCAGATAGTGCTTATCCAACAATTCCTGTTGCATGGGCCGAATACCCGGCTCAAGCATCATGGCATGGAAGTTCATGAACGCGACCTCCTCCAACACCACGGCATTGTGCACGGCATCCATGGCATCGATGCCCCATGCAAATGGACCATGGCTGTGGACAAGAACTGCGGGAATGGCATCCGGATCTTTCCCCTGAAAGATTTCCTTGATTACCAAGCCAGTTTCCTTTTCGTATTCGCCTTCGATCTCGGCTT
>PLNY01000210.1:0-4987 GCA_003141915.1 Anaerolineae bacterium
GGCGCTCTGGCCACCGGCCTGTTTGCGTCGCAAGCTGTCAACTCGGCGGGCGCCAATGGATTATTCTATGGAAACCCCGGTCAGTTCTTTGTGCAATTGATCGCCGTGGTAGCCGCGATTGGTTTCGCCTTTGGAATGACGTTTATCGTTTCGAAGTTGTTGTCTAGGATTATCGGCTTGCGGGTTTCTGAGAATGAAGAAGAAGTCGGCCTGGATATCAGCGAACATGGAGANNTTCAACGATGTGAAAGAAGCCTTGCGAAGAATCGGTATTGTGGGTTTGAATGTGACCGAAGTACGCGGTCACGGGCGAGATGGAGGCATTCTCCTCAATGGGCGTTCTGGCACGTATCAGGTTGACCTCCTGCCTCGCTTCCAATTCAATATTGTACTTAGCGACCATAACGTCGAAAAAACGATTCAAGCCATCCGGAGTGCCGCGCACACAGGCAATAAAGGCGATGGGATCATTTTCGTCTATCCGGTTGAAGATGTGATCCGCATCAGCACCGGCGAACGCGGACACGATGCCTTGATGTATGTCAATGATATCGATGCGCGCGGTGCAACTACGGAAGAGGAACTGGCTGCAAGTAACTCCGATCATCAAGCTCGATGAAGATGTAAATAATGAAGAAGTTTATGCTTCCAACAACACTTTCAACATTCCCGCCTTTGCGGCTTCTTCAAAAGCTTTGACCGCTTCACTCAATTTGAATCGCTTTGCAATCAACACAGTTGGATCAACTTCTTTCTTTTCGAGCAACCGCAAGGCTGGAGCGAACGGTCCACAACGCGAGCCGAGGATGGTCAGTTCATCAACAACAATGGATGAAAAGTTAATCGTCATATCGCCTTTATACGTTGATTTCATCACCAGCGTCCCGCGCGGACGAATCGCTTTGTGCGCCAAATTGAATCCATCCGAAGAACCCGTCGCTTCGACGACAATATCCCAACGCCGCGGCTGGATTTCATCTTCGGTAATTAATCGAATGCCGCGGTCAGTCAATAACTTTTGTTGATGCGAATGGCGCGCCACCACGCGCAGATCACAACCCGTCAGCGATAAGGTTTGCGCGATCAATTGTCCGAGTCGTCCCGCGCCGATCAATAAGACGCGGTCGGTTGGCTTGATCTGCGTTTGCTGTTGAATCTCCAGAGCGGCCGCTAACGGTTCCGTGAAGACCGCGGCTTCGTCCGGCACAGAAGCGGGAACGCGATGTAAATTTTCAATTGGCAATGTTGTATATTCGGCGAAGACACCGTCTCGATTTGTAATCCCGAGCACCGTGCGATTCTCGCAATGCGTTGGTCTCCCATTCAAACATTGTTCGCACTTTCCGCACGCCGCGTTGATCACTCCTACCACGCGCTGACCCATCCATGATTCGTCCGGCGATTCAATCACATCGCCGACAAATTCATGTCCCAAGATTCCCGCATAAGGATAATAACCCTTGACCAATTCCAAGTCGGTACTGCAAATGCCCGCCCTGCGGATGCGGATTAGCGCTTCATTTGCTTTATGTGGTTGAGACACATCGCGCATTGCGATCTTTTGATTTTCGAGCCATACCGCTTTCATGGATGACCTCGCATTTATTTCTCGCTGACTTTTAGTTTTACGGCAACCTTGCCCTGACTCCATATTTTAACTCGATTGCGCCCCTCGTTTTTGGCAAGATACATGGCGCGGTCGGCATGATCCACCAACGCGTCAATGGATGTGTAAGAATCATCCAATTCCGCCACGCCGATGCTCGCCGTCACACGCAGCGTTTCGGAGGGAATGACGGCGCCGTTCACTGTCTCGAAAAATTGACTGGCATTTTTTGGAATGGATGTCTCAATCTGCTGCCGAATTCTCTCTGCAACTTCGGCCGCGCTTTTGGCGCTGGTGGAAGGAAAAAGAATAATAAACTCGTCGCCGCCATGCCGCCCGACAATATCCACGCTACGCACGTTTTGCGCGCAGATTTGCGCGATCATTTTCAGGATCAGATCGCCGACTTTATGCCCAAGCTGATCATTGAAATTCTTAAAGTGATCCACATCTATCATCATGGCGGATAGCGATTGATGATAACGTNNGTGTGTGCAAATTCGCGCTCTGCCAATTCGTAAAGTTTTCGACGGCTCAATGTCGGGCTGGTGAGCAGGTCTCTATCGGCCATCTCCCGCACCTCTGCAAACAGCCTTGCGTTTTCAATCGCGATCGCCGCATGTGTCGCAAGCATTTCAAACAGCTCGCGGTCTTCGTCTTTATAAGAACCGGGCTGATGTGACTGCGCCGAGATCATTCCATTGACTTTTCCGTAAAGGCTCAGCGGCACTGCCAGAATGGATTGAGTGTGTTCTTCCCCGCCTGTGGAAACAAATTGAATCCCGCTCGCGTCCATTTCTTCAATTGAGTTGTAAATTACCGATTTGCCAGTATGGATGATCGTGCCCGCCAGCCCGTGATCGGCATAGTAACGAGGCAGAAAACTTCGCCCGCCGATTCGCTCCATATTATATAAGGAGACAACTTCATTTGTGAGCTGATCATAGCCGTCAATAATAAAATCGTCACACGGCATCACTTGCTTGACGGCATTGTAAATCGCCTCGTACAACTGCTCAACATCGAGACTGGCGGTAATTGCCTTGGTGGCATTGTAAAGAATGGTGCGTCGTTCTGCCAATTGATTGGCTTTTTCCTGGGCCCAAATGCGTTCCAACGCCCCCGCACATTGACCGGCAAGCGCTTTCAAGATAATCAGCGAATCTTTTGTATAAACTCCCCATATATAGCTTTGGATGGAAAGAACCGCGATCACGCGCTGTCCAGAGCGCACAGGAGCATATATAGCTGACTCCGCCCCACGCTTCGCATCACCGAACATGAACTCCGGATCATTGTTTACGGACACGTCTGCTAATTTGATAAATCCGTCTGAAGCGATGGCGCGCAGCATATTCGGGGATGGACGGCTCATCGAGATATTTTCTATCTTGGTTTGCTTGCCATCAATCATGTCAATTGCCAGCAGTGGACGCGGTTTTTCTTCCTGTTGCGGATCGTAAAGAATCACATAACAAGCATCCCAGCCCAAGAGTTTGTCGGCGGCGTCCATGATAATTTCTGCGGCAGTTTCTGCATTCGAAGTGGCGCCTAGAAGTTGTCCAACCTGGGCGAAGATTCGTTTTTCCCTGCTAAATATCTCTTCGTGATCCATCGTTTCCCATTATAAGACAATATTACATTCTCTGTCTTGCAGCTTCGTAAACGATTAATGCGGTAGCGATGGACACATTCAGAGAATTGACTTTGCCAGTCATTGGAATCCTGACTTTAAAATCAGATTGCTGTAACCAGAAATTGGTCAGACCTTTATCCTCGGTTCCCACCGCGACTGCCAGCGGGCCGCGCAAATCCTGACGCGTGTACTCCGCCGCGGCTTGAGGCGTGGCCGCGGCGATTTTTATTCTTCGCTTTCGCAAAAATGCCAACGCTGATTCATTCGATGTCTCCACGCTGGGTACGGTAAATAATGCGCCGCGCGATGCGCGTACCACATTTGGATTGTACAGGTCAACACGCGGATCACAGACCAGTAAGGCGTCAACTCCGGCTGCATCGGCAGTGCGAAGGATTGCTCCCAAATTGCCCGGCTTCTCGATGGATTCCGCAATAATCAATAAAGGCGAATCACCTAATGTCAAATCTTCCAGAGAAAATTTTGGAATTGGAAATATTCCCAGCCACCCATCCGGATTCTCGCGATAGGATATCTTTTCGAATACCGCGCGGTTGACGGTGATGATTTCAGTTCTGGCGTTTTCGATTTGACGCGAAGCCAGCTCAGGTGCGGTTAGAAGCGCCTGTGGCTGATGTCCGCTTGCGAACGCAAGATTGACCTCATCCCATCCTTCGACCAGCATCAACCCGTCGCGCTGGCGTTGTCTTTTGTCATCGCGCAGTTTAATGATGTGTTTGATTTTTGGGTTTTGGTAGCTGGTTATTTGTATTGTTTTTTGCATGTGTTATATTGGCTACGCGTAGCAACATTATAACTTAGAAACTCGCTTCTATTGCATCGAGTTCTCGACGTATTGATCGAAGAATTGGGTCGTGCGATCCATGAACGCCAGCCAAGCGTCGCCGTTGAAGGAATGATATTGACCGTCATACGCAAAGAGCTGCGCATTCTTGCCCGCGCCCTTGAATGCCTGATAAAGCTTCTTCGACCAATCCGGCGGCGCGCCGCCCACGGCCAGACTATCGTTGGTGCCATAGGAAATTTCAACGGGAGCCGTGACAAGGTCAAGATGGTAGATCGGCGAGATTTGATGAAGCAGGTTTGGGTTGGACGAAGCGGCACGATAGGCATCGATCAAATCAGATGGCAAAGACAACGGAACAATATCGGATGAATTGCAATCAGGGCTGACTTCCCCAGCATGGATATCGCCGATGCAACCGGTTCCCCAACTCGCGATCAAATCCGCATCGTCCGCGCTGACCGTGGAATAGAACACCGCGGCCTTGGGACGAGGATCAACCGCGATCACCTTGGCTGTGACACCGCCGCCCATGCTGTGTCCCCAGATGCCGATGCGACTTGGATCGGCTTGCGGAATGGACGGAATCGCATTCATCAGGAGNNATATCCGATTTGCCCCAACTACGATAATCCGAGGCGAGCGTGATATAGCCATGCTGACTGAGATATTCCGCGGCGCGATAGGTTCCATCGCCGGGGACATATCCTTCGCGGTCAAAGTATCCGTGATTCATGATGATGACCGGAAACGGACCATGTCCCCTGGTTGGGATTTGCATCGCGCCGGTAATGGTCAATCCATCGCTTGGATAGCTGATGAGATAACGGGTAAAAGCATCCGTCGTTTCAACCGTTGAGGTAATTGTGATCTTGCCACTTTGAAAGTAATGATGCTGAAGTCCGTCAATCGTATATGGATACATCAACTGTGCGACGGT
>PLNY01000210.1:5164-7514 GCA_003141915.1 Anaerolineae bacterium
CTCACGCAGGCATCGCCGCAACTCGGACAGATCAATGCAGGCACATTGTTGGCGGTCAGCTTTATTTCAGCGCGTTCCAAAGTCACGGACGTAAAACCGTTGACAAGTTCAGCTTGTCTACAAATCAGGCAGATCATCAATCAAGCCTATTTCCAGCATGAAAAGAATGCACAAGTTCTTTTGTTCTTCCTTCGTGTCGCTTTGTNNTGTCCTTTGTGGTTAAAATATTTCACTTCCGGCTCCGAAAGTCTTTTGTCCATTTGTCCGCATCGGGGACATATACTGTAATTAGGGTGATTTCGTCTCTCCCTACATTCTCAGACGCCACGACATGAAATGGTTGCCTGCCCTGAAATCCCAATATCAACTTACTCGGCTCCGGCATCTCGACTGAATAATCTTCAATGACCTCCCCTGTTTCCAACGCCGCGCGGACTTTCTTATCGGATATTTTTCGCTCAAACATGCGCTGCACGGCATGGACGCGGTAAATAATGCTGGGGGATGCCATGAGAAAATTATACTTGGCTAGCGGGCCGCAAGCAACAGCACCAGTAGGCAAAAGAATTTACGCNNGCACACGGATTACGCAGATGTTACGGATTTACGCGGAAGAAGATAATAAAAAATCCGCGGCATCCGCGTTCTATCTTCCTCGATTGTATCATCCGCAGATGCGTTATAATCTTTGCTCAAGATAACCTATACGGCGAGGGAAACAATGATGAAGAAAATCGTTCCATGGATTCTAATTCTCCTAGGCGCGGCGCTCGTGTTCGGAGCGGTTTTCTATTTCATCGACAAGCTAACCGCCGCGCAACCCGTTGGGTTAGGACAAGAAATTCTTGGGGTGTTTAGCGGATTATCTGGATTGATTTCGGCAATTGTCGGTATTGCCGGTTTGTACAAAAAGGATTCTGGCACGAAAATTAATGCGAAAACAATAGGCGATCATTCTCCAATAAAAGTTGGCGATGGCGACATGATACAAGTTGAGGGGAATTATATTAAAGATTACCACGAAGCACAACCGATTGAATCTGAAGTTCACGACACTATCGGCTTCATTCCCCCTGTCCATGCCGAAACGTATGTGTATCGCGGGCAGGTCGAGGAAGATGTGCGCAAGGCACTGCGCGCGGGCGGAGCAACTGCCATCGTGGGTCTTCATGCGCCAGGCGGCACAGGTAAGACCGAACTCGCCAACTGTATCGCTCAGGAAATTGGGGATGGAAAAGGAAAATATCCATTTGAAAAGCATTTATGGATCAATGTGAATGAGAAGACGCCGCAGGAGGTCATCGGAGATGTTCTGCGAAATTGCGGCATTCAACTTCCAGCAACCGCCACTTATGAGGATCAAAAAAGAGAATTACGCGCGTTTCTATTGCATCAAAGATGGTTGGTGATTTTCGATGATGTGCGCCACAAAGCCGCCGAGGGCATCGGAGATTTCCTGCCGCCCGCGCCATGCGGCGCGTTGATTACCAGCCGCGTGCGTGAGATGATGGGTGTAAAGGAATTTCCGCTCGATCATATGGATAAAGCGCAGGCGCGGCAATTGTTCGTGAAGGCATTAGGTGAGGAAGCCATAAACGCCGAAGAAGAGACGATGTTCGAACTGGCGGAACGATGCAAATATAACCCGCTCACGCTGGATATTGCTGCCCGCCGCATTCTTCAATATCAAGGTTTTGAGAATCCAATTGCACTATATCTGGCGAAAGCGGAGAAACGTTTCGATGAGCTGATGATGGAAGGAAATCCGCGCTGGGACATGATCGCAGTCTTCGACCAGAGTTATGATGACCTCAGCGAAGAAGACCAAAAGTATTTCCGTTCCTTAGCCGTCTTCGCGCCGAGCGGCTTCGCACCGCAAGCCGCCGCCTTTGTATGGGGCTTGAGTGAAGGCGAAGCAGGAAAGTTGATCCAACGTTTCTATAACCTGTCACTGATCATTCCCGTGAAGGGCAAGGTTGAGCGTTATCGGCTGCACGACTTGATGGATGAATATTCGGCCGAGAAATTGAAGGAGGATAAACAAGAAGAAAGCAAAGCGAAAGATGCGCTGGCTGAATGGCTCATTCATCTTTTCGATGATGAGGGGCTCAATCTTGCAAGTGAAGCTTCGATTCCGATCATTGCTCCCGAACTCGATAATTTCCGCTCAACCGCTGATTGGGCGATAAAGAAGAAGCAAGGGGAATTGTTAGCAAGTCTTGCAACACAACCTCGTAACTGGTTCTATAATTTCTTTCGCATTCGGGACGAATGGCTGGCTTGGCTGCAATCCGCATTGCAAATTGGCATCGAAGACGATAGGTTGAAAGCCAACGTGCTGAAAGCCATC
>PLNY01000331.1 GCA_003141915.1 Anaerolineae bacterium
TGCTGAGCGTAGCGAAGCATCTCAAAATGACATCTATTTTGGGAAATACTCCGATGATATTCCCAATCCTTCCAAAAGATTTTTGATCGTATTCCAATGCACGCGTTCCCACGCGGCTGGACTGGAATTGGAATTGTGCGGCGCGAGCATGACGTTATCCATCTTCAAGAGCGGACTCTCCAGCGGAAGCGGCTCGACTTCAAAGACATCCAATGCGGCTCCCGCGAGACGTTTGGCTTGCAACGCTTCGATCAAAGCTTTTTCGTCTACGATGGGTCCGCGCGCCGCGTTGATCAGGACTGCTTCAGGNNATGATCAATATCAATAATATCATTGCCAAGCACTTTCATTCCAAAGGCACGGGCGCGGCGTGTCACCGCCTTGCCAATGTTGCCGATGCCAATCACACCCAGCGTACATTCGCTCAACGTTTTGCCGGGAATTTTCTTCCATTCGCCGCGCTTCATGGCCTGATCCATCCACGGTCCACGGCGGACAAATGCCAGCATGTAACCGAGAACAGTATCCGTTACCGGCGTGGTAAAGGCGTTGAGCGTGCGCGCCACTTTGATCCCGAGTCGAGACGCGGCTTCACTATCAATCGAATCGATGCCTGTGCCCCATTTCGAAATGATCTTCAAACGCGGCGCGCAGGCTTCCAGCACGCGTTCCGTATAACGATCATCGCCGCAGATCGTGCCATCGAATTGACCGGCGTATTTCAACAAACCGGCTTCTTCCAATCGTTCGCGGACATCAGGGACAATCAAATCGATGTGATATTTCTCGAACACCGGTTTGAAGCGTTCGAGCGACTGGATCATGTAGGGAGCGGAAAATAAAACAACAGGCATTATTTCTCCTGACTCATCAAAAAATTGCAAATTGCAAAATCAAGTTCTTCATCAATGTCCCAAGCCTCATTGGCGTTGATTTCAAACATCATCGACTTTGGGCCAATGCGATGATGTCGCTCAATCAAATTTCGGCGCGTGAAAAGATACAGACAGGAATTCTCCTCGTAAACCGGAGGCAAGTCCTGGGTCTGGATGAGAACCGAGGGATCATGATTGATGGCTTTTCCGTTTTGATCGTAAAGCCGCGTCTGCCAGCGCGTCACTGAAAAAAGCGAGTCGTGGGTTGGATAATCGGCGAGAAACGATTGAATGGCACGCGACACGGTTTCAGGTCGAAGCAAAGGATTCGTGCTGTGCGTTTGCAAATAGAAATCGGCAGGCACCTGGCTTGTATCATAAATCAAAATGTCGTTCATCGGGACATCATCTGCGCGCAAGGCATCGGGGCGATTGATCACTTTCACTTGCGGAAAGTTTTTCCGCAATCCGTCCATCACCGGATCGGAATCGGTATCCACTACGATTTCGTTGATCTCACGAACCGCCAGAAGCGTTTCGATGATGTGATGGAACAACGGCTTGCCGGCGAGCAGGCGATAATTTTTCCCCGGCACGCGCTGAGAATGATGGCGCATGGGAACAAGGGCAACAAGTTTCATAAGGATTGATTATACCGAATTGGCTTAAGAAAATTTGCGGCGCGTCATTTCTGGCACTGCAAGCGGGCATGGATGGACGAGATGGCTTGATCGCGCCCGGAAGAGGGCGGTGTGGCAGAATCAAGATTCTTCCAAAGATCACATAACATAGGCAACTGTTGATCCGGCAAGGTGCTGGCTCTGACGGTTATTTTCTGGGCGGTCTGCCAGTCATTCAGCATGGCATAGGCACGGATAAACGGAAAAAGTTCGATTCCGTTTCGCGCCCAGACTCCCCGTTGGTTCGCTTCATTCCACAAGCTGGCAACTTGATGCCAATCCTGGAATTGATCAGCCAAGTCAGCTTTCTCGTAATAATAGCACCAGGTATGTTCGGGTTCGCTGCCAAAAATATCGGGCGGCGGAACCGATTTGGATGTCGGCTCGATGAGGGATAGATTCGAAACTGCCAACCATTGATAGGCTTCGGCGTCCAGCCCGCTGACAGCGGAATCATCGGGACGAAGCACGTGCAAACATTCGTTTTCCTCGTAATTGAAGGTGATCGCCACAACGTTCTGAATATTGGCATTGAACGTTGTCACATATTTATTCAGAGTAACCGGCTGGCCCGCACGGAATGAACTCCAGTCCATGTGATAGGAACCGGGGTTGAACCAATAGCTGGCCAGTGGCGGATTTGTCGTTTGAGGATAGAGCAAATTCATCGCGTAGGCGGTTGGGTAAGGTCCCATAAAAAACAGAACTTCCTGATCCGCGACGATCATGGTGCCGGACTGCAAAGCGGGAGCGCGCCAATATAACTGCCAATAGAATTGTCTTTGCTTGTCCCAGGAAGCTTGGTAACTGCGAGCCGTCTGAACCTGAATGCTAATTCCCAACCCAAGCAGGATGCTCAAAACCAGATTGCGATAAGGCGGGTGCGTTACCAGCATATAAACCATTCCCACCACGACCATGCTGGCCCCGACCATTGCCGCCAATGCAAGGCGGCCACTCCAGAGCTGATTCTTTTGATAAATGGAGAGACCGGTCAGCCAAAACGGGAGGATGGCAAGGACGACAGAAATGATCCCGCCGAGGAAAATGTTCCACGTCAAGTTGCGATGCGAATTCTCTTTGTCGGTATTTTTGAGACGGGAAACCAAAAAGTAAGCAAGCGCCGCGAAAATGATGATGCTTCCGGCAAGCAGGTACGTTAAGCGTCCGGAAAAATCTATGAGACTTGGGTCAATCGCCGAAAACCAGGGAGAAAAAGTAATATATAAAAAGTCTTGAACAATAAATTGAAGCAAGTGAGCGATCCCCGCAAGAGGCGATGCAATCAGACCATGCAAAAACGATAACGGCGCAAAGCGGTCATAACCAAATAACGCGCCGTAAGAACTGCGATAGATCACGTACAACAGGAGCATCACCAGGAATGGAAGCGCGTAACGCAGAACTTTTTTTGTCCGATCCCAAAGAGCGAGTCCGGGAAATAAAAACCAGAGAAAGACAAGCCGTGATAATTCGAGGCCGGAAAAATATTCGATCAATAACAAATGGCTGGCTTCCAATAGCAGGGCAAGAATAGTAATCGGCCAATACAGCCTCTGATGTTTTACCGCATATAACATCAGGAACATGGACAGCATGAAAATAAAATACATCGTCCAGTGAAGCGTGTACGCGACCGAAAGAGGCTGTAAGGCGAAGATCGGATAAATGGCAAAGAACAGGGCGAGCCAGGTCGCGAGCGCAGACTGCTCCGGCCAAAGCTGTCGAACCGAAAGCCAGAACATCAGCACGGTGAGGAAGCGGAGAAACATCAAGGACCAATGCCAATGTGAAGGCGCAAATCCCAAAACGCGGAAGAAGAAAACATAGACCACGTAGGCGAACGGACGGCTGTCATTGAACAGGAAGTTTTTCAGTCCCGCCGCTCCCTGCCAATAATCATAAAAGATATGATGCCAATCATCCTGAAAGTAACCAAGCCGCGACAATAGAATCCCGAAGGAAAAGAAACAGACCAGAAAAATAAATACAGCGGCGGTCCATTCGGGCAGGACGATATTTTTTAACTTCGAAAGAGAATTTTGAAATCGTTTCATGGCTATTCGATTATACCGAATCAACGAAATAAAAAGCGGAGCGCTTTTGACGTTCCGCTTTTGGAGTTGATTTCTCTTACGCGACTTTCTCGATCCAAGCCAAGCTGGTATCGGCTACCTCTTCCCAGCCTTTTTCGCCGATGAGAAAGTGGTCGCGTCCTGCGAACTCTTTGAATTCAGTAAGCGATGATGATGCCCTATATTTATTGAAGTTTGATTTATTCAGCGAAGCTGGAACAATATGATCCTTCTCGCCCGCCGTGATCAGCAGCGGCGGATGCGGCTTCCTGAAATCAATTTTGCCCGCCCCGCCGACGGTCGATGAAGTCGGAATGCCGCGCGATTCTGGGATAGCATAACGGTCGTACGCGGCACGTTGTTCATCCAGCGGCAGCGTATTGACAAACGCATACTGGAATTGCTCGAACGTCATCATCATTGGCTGGCTGAGCAGAAACGGATTGATCGCCGGAAAGTTTGCCTTCAAAAACGAGAACGCAGTGGTGAACACACCTGCGGGCGGCGCGGGATCAATCGCCACACCCGCGACGGCCAGATCGCGTTGAAGCAATAATTGCACAACCAGTCCGCCCATCGAATGACCAATGATGGCAGGCTTTTCATTCAAGCCTTGGATGAAATTGGCAATGTGGTCAACGACATTATTTAATTTCAATTTCGGCAATTCAGGATCGGGATGAGCCCTGCGGAGTTCCTCAACCGATTTATCGCGTCCGGGCCAGGCCGGCGCAAAGACTTTGTATCCTTTGGCTTGATAACGTGGAATCCATTTCTCCCAGCAAAGCGGATTCATGAACATGCCGTGAATGAGAACGATGGTTTT
>PLNY01000167.1 GCA_003141915.1 Anaerolineae bacterium
GATCCGCATGAGATGGCAAATATCTTTGGACTCAGGGGCGTCAAGTTGATGGTGGACGAAGCCGCCAAACAGCCCATCCATGTTTGGGTGCAGATGCCTTCCTGCGTTCCGTCTTCGCCGGGGTTTGAAACACCGGGCGCGTCCATCGGCCCGGAGGAAGTTGCCGAAGCGATGACCTGGCCCGGCATCATTGGCCTGGGCGAGATGATGAACTTCGTCGGCGTGTTCCATGGTGACGATAATATGATCTCAGAGATGGCCGCCACACGTGCCGCCCATAAAACCATCGGCGGTCATTATCCCTCGCCCGATCTCGGACTTCCGTTCCACGGTTATGTGGCAGGCGGCGCGGAAGATGATCACGAAGGCACGCGCCTCGAAGACGCGGTTGCACGCGTTCGTCAAGGGATGAAGGCGATGCTTCGTTACGGATCGGCCTGGCATGACGTCGAATCGCAATTGGGTGCGATCACGCAACTGGGTCTGGATCCGAGGCGGTTCATCCTTTGCACCGATGATTCTCACGCCCAGACTTTATCGCAGGACGGGCACATGGATCGCGTCTTGCGTCACGNNCCATGGACTGGAACCGATGACTGCCATCCAGATGTGCACGATCAACGCTGCTGAACATTTCGGGCTGACGCGTGAGATGGGCATGATCGCTCCCGGCCGTTGGGCAGACGTGGTTCTCGTAAAAGATTTGCATGACTTCAGAGCGGATTTAGTGATTGCGAAAGGCATGGTCATTGCCGAGCACGGCAAGTGGAAGATGGAACTGCCCAGCTTTTCCTATCCATCGTGGGTGAAGAATTCCGTGCACCTTAAGAAAGAATTGGAAGCGAAGGATTTTATCCTGCGCGCGCCGAAGGAACACAACGGCAGTGTTAAGGCCCACGTGATTGGCGTCATTGAAAACCAGGCTCCGACCCGTCACTTGATGATGACTCTTCCTGTAACTGATGATCAAGTTCATGCCTCGCAGATCACCCGTTATTCATCGGCAGATGTTGCCAAGATCGCGCTCGTGCAACGACATAAAGGCATGAGTGGAGTTACGGTGGGACTCGTCAGCGGCTTTGGTTTTACCGAGAAATGTGCCATTGCCTCGACGGTTGCACACGACAGCCATCATATGATCATCGTTGGCACGGATGATGAGGATATGGCGATTGCCGGGAATAAGCTCGCCGAAGTCGGCGGCGGACAAGTGGTTGTGAGAGATGGCGAAGTGATTGGACTGGTTGAATTAAACATCGCAGGCCTGATGTCCACGGAAAGAGCCGAAGTGGTCGCGATGAAAGCTGAAACGGTATTGGCTGGTTTCAGAGCGTGTGGCTGTAAGCTTAACAATCCCAACATGCAGTTATCCCTGTTGGCTTTGGTAGTCATTCCCGAGCTGCGCATTTCCGATAAAGGTCTCGTGGATGTGACGAAATTCGACTTTGTGCCTGTGTTAGAGAAAATATAGAACTCAAATCCTTCTTGTGAGGTAATAATCATGCCGCATTTTCCTTTTCAAAGACTGCAAGCTGATCTCGCCGCCTTGATTTCCAAAACCAGGGCGGGTGATCGTCTACCCTCCGAACCTGATCTTTCAAAACAACTTGGCGTTTCACGCGCTACATTACGCGAGGCCATGCGCACGTTTGAAACCCAGGGATTGATTCGCCGCCGACAAGGCGCGGGAACATTTGTCGTTGGAAAAGTTCCTGTCATGGAAGCTGGCTTGGAAATGCTTGAAAGTTTGGACACGATGGCAGATCGGCTCGGATTGGAAGTATCGGTCAGCGATCTGCATATCGAAAGCGTTCCTGCCGATAAGGAACATGCCGAGGCATTAAATGTATTGCCTTCGGTAAAACTGACGCGCATCCGCCGCGTGATGCGCGCAGATGCGCGTCCTGTGGCTTATTTAGTCGACGAGTTGCCGGAAGATATTCTCAAGCCTTCGCAGCTGCCTATTTCGTTCAAAGGATCCGTGCTGGATTTTTTGCTGGATCGCGGCGAACACCTGACGGTTTCGCGGGCGGGAATCTCCGCTATTGACGCAACTGCGGATGTGGCAAAGCCGCTTGAAATCCAACGCGGCGATGTGCTGTTGCAATTTATCTCACAGTTATACAACGCTTCCGGCAAAGTGGTTGATTATTCGTCCAGTTATTTTATTCCGGGATATTTTCACTTTCACGTCAACCGCCGCGTGGGAGGATGAATTGCCAGACGAGTTTATTTCAATGAAAGTCCAGCAAGTCGAACAAGTCTGTCACCTTGTCGAACTTGATGACTGAGTAAGACGCTAAAGAAGAAAAAACTGAACAATCAAAGATCTTTAACGTCAAAAATCAACTAATAGTATTGGAGGTTCGTATGCGTAGTTTTGCAGGTCGTGACATTCTGTCACTGAAGGATTTCGAGCGCAATGAGTTTTTCCAGGTGCTCGATGTCGCACTGAAAATGGAACCCATCGCGAGGTCCAGAAAGAACGTGGATTTGCTCAAGGAGAAGACTCTGGTAACGGCCTTCTACCAGCCGTCCACGCGCACGCGTCTCGCCCACGAAGGCGCGATGCATCGTCTCGGCGGACACGTGACGGGTTTCTCAGATGCCAAAAACACCCGTGCCGGTGACTTCTATCAGGAGTCGATCAAGGACACGGTCAAGATGCTGGAGTTCTACGGCGATGTGATCGTGATGCGCCACTTCCAGCAGGGCGCGCCGCACGAAGC
>PLNY01000293.1 GCA_003141915.1 Anaerolineae bacterium
ATTTCCTTCAGCCATACGGCTATGAAGTTCATGCAGCGATGGCAAATGGGTGTTTGCATCTCAAATCCGCGGTAACGCAAGTTGCCAAAGATACACTGTTGATCAACCCGGCGTGGACGGATAAAAAGAATTTCGCCGGAATGAAATTCATCGAGATCGATCCATCCGAACCGTCTGCTGCGAATGCTTTATTGATCGGCGATACGATCTTATTTCCCAAAGCTTTCCCAAAGACGCGTAAGAAATTGGCAGATGCGGGAATCAAGATAGTGGATGTAGATGTTGATGAACTTGCAAAAGCCGAAGGCGCATTGACCTGCTGTTCGTTGATTTTTGAAAATTAATTGGGCGCCATGAATGCAGTTCAATCAAAATCTTGCCACGGATTACACGAATTTGCACGGATTCTAAAAACCTTCCGTGACAATCTGTGAAATCAGTGGCGAAAAAATAATTTCGTAAGAGATCATCATGACAATTCCCGAAATTACCGTTGAAGAACTGGCGAAGAAATTAAAGTCGAAGGATCAATTTATTTTGTTGGATGTGCGCGAGCCGTCGGAGTTGGAGCAGGCCAAGATAACGGATACCCGTCTCGAGGTGGTGCCGATGAGCCGCTTGGGGAACGAAGGGACAAATGCACTTTCCGAATCAGCGCGTTCCAAAGGCGCCGAGATTTATGTCATGTGCCATCATGGAAATCGCAGTATGCAGGTAACAGGCTGGCTGGTTTCCCAAGGTTGGGCAAATGTCCATAATGTATCCGGCGGGATTGATGCATTCGCCCGAACGATTGATCCCACAATCGGGATTTATTAACCAGAACAGATATAACAGCAGGTCGGACTAGCAGTCCGACCTGCAATGTTTATTTCAATTCCAATTCCGTTCTCACAACTCCAGCGCGTTCATGACGGGCGCTCACTTTGACTTTTCCGCCTTTCGGTGCGCGCACGATCCATTCCACTTTCAAACGGTCGTTCGTCCCTTCGCCTCCTAGAGCGGCTTCCTTGTAAGCGCGTCCTTCCAATTGACCCAATTCCTCGCGCGGTTTGCCGGTTTCCAGTTTCGCGCCTTTCGGGATTTCGATCTCGCAAACCAAGCCGCGCACTTTTCTCTCAAGCGCTTTCTGCGTAACATAACTGGGAAGCCAACCCGTATTTTCAACGACAACTCGCACGCGATAGGTTTTATCTCCAAGCGCAGTGACATTGGCCTCGCGCAGATTCAATTTCGGCGAGATGAGCGCATGCCAGATCAGCCATTTGGGGAATCGCTCGATTTCACTTTCCAAAAATTCAGCGGGCGGATTCGTCCACGTGTGCAAATGATCCCATCCTCCTAATTCCACTTTGCCCAATTGTGGATGATCGAACCGATACCAGTCCACATAGCCTTTGCCTTTGAGTTTCGCGTCGCTCCACTTGAGAATCTTCAAGTCGTCGGCTACCGGATGTTCGCGGAACCAATCAATATATTTATAGTTCTTTATTCCGGCTCGCATGATCGGACTCCATATCTCAATCGTCCAGGCGAAGATGCCGAGGTGGTCGTACATCCATGTATCGAATGCGCCGGTGGTGAATGATTTGGGATGATATTTGAAATCATGAAAGACCGAGATATTCGGATAACCCGTCAGCTTGGTGCCTTCATCGCCAATCTTTTTATATGTCCACAAATCCTCGGCGGGAAATTCATCATCGGCACGATCATCATAAGGACGCATGATGGTTGCCGCAAACGTGTGGAACGAAACCGCACCCGTTATATTTTTATGCTTGACGATAAAGTCAATTTGATTGCGGACTTCGGGTTCGCTGGTGGGATACGGTCCCGCGCCGTGCTGTTCTGATTCCGTGCGCCATGCAATGGGATAGTTGCGATTCAAATCCAGACCTTCTTTCGGGCTGCGCAATTGAATCGTCACGCCGTCGTAGTTCTTCAAAAACCCTTCGGGCAGAACGCGATAATATTTTCCGCCGGTTTCGGTGGGCTCGCGTCGAATAAGTAAACGCGCCTCATTCGGATGCCGCTTCCAGGTCCCGTTTGGATCGGGCACGCGCATTAATAAAATACGTCCATCGCCGTCAATATCTTCTTCGAGCAATCCGTCCACCGGCTCTTCGTCATACGGATATGGCCGCGTGCTTGAGCGAATCACTTTAGGCTTGTCAGCGAGCGCCCATTCCGCACCGTCGGGATTGAGACGCGGCACAATATAAAATGCGCGCGAATCCAGCGCTGCTGTGACCTGTTTATCTTTTCCATATTTCGTGGCGAGCGTGTGGATGAAATACAAACACGCCGCAGACGCCGTGACTTCGGACGCATGGATGTTGCCGTCCACCCACAAGGCGGGCTTGTCCGCATCATCACCGGATTTGAAATTCGTTGCGGTGATGAGCCAGATATCTCGGCTCTCATAACTTTTGCCGATGCTTTCGAGCTTGAATAGCTTTGGATATTCTTTAACGTAGGCCTTGAGAAGCTGGGTCAGTTCGTCGTAGCGATAGAATTTGTTGAAGCGAGGTCTGGGCATGATGTCCTCCAATCAAGATTACTGATTTTAACACGCAACTCGATTCTGATTTCCCGAATTACACTAGATTCTCCCCGCTCTTGATTTTGTTTTCTCAATCTTTAACCGGATAATAACATAGACCGGCTGTTCCCGGCCCGATATGGACCGCAAGGGCTGGCGAGAGTTCCGCAAACATGGACTCAACCACATTCACTTTGGCTTCCACCAATTCCTTGATCTTCTCCACCTCGCGTTGTGCAACCACTTTGACTTTTTCACCTTCAGTTTTCATTTTGGCTTCAGGAAGACGAGGCTATCATCACTCCGTTGCTCATCATAATAGAAAACATCATCTCCACGGATTTCTCCAATCAAGTATCTAAAGGGAGGTCCATTTACATCAACCATACTCAAAAAGTGATTGGCATCAATCCATGCAGCGTCCACTACATAAATCGATGGCTTATCAAGAGAAGTTAAAAGAGTGGAATTATGAATTATCAAATGTTTGCTGTTCGAGCTCCAGGAAAAATCTGGACGAGAGTCATCCTGCTCAAAGACTTGCGTTTGTCCAGTGACCAGATTGCCAAGATAAAGGTTTGGCTGGCATTCGCCGCCATAAGCAATCCAATTCCCATCCGGGGAAATCGCAATCAAATCTCCCATAGGCGGCGGGTCGAGTGGAATTTGGACAGCATTATCGTCATCAATCGTATAGCGCCACATGGTATAGGCAGTAAGGGAATCGCACGCTGTAGTGCTATAAGTTTGGTCGGGAGCCGCCACGATCAAGCCGCTCGAATCGGGCAGCCAGGACAAGGTTGGGGAAGGAAATGTATTATAGCTGGGTGTGTAGGGCAAAATATTGTCATGGATCAGCCTACCGTCTAGGGTAAAGATTTTCATGCCATCCTTTGTCCCGACCGCCAGCATCTTTCCATCGGGTGAAAGCTTGATATTATCAGGGATACTACTGACATTAATGTTTCCGACGACCTGCCCCAAGTCCACCAGTTTCCTGATCTTTCCCGTATCTGTATCTGCAAGAAAAGCAGTGGTTGGGCAGAGTGAATTAGCATCCTGTTGATTATTGCATTGAACAACCGCAAAAAACAACAGATGAGTGTTGGGGACAAAACTAACTGCACCAAATGAACCCCACTGGTCAGTTGAAAGGATTAAGCGCTTATGTGTGCCATCAGTGTTGATTGCGTAGATTTTAGTTCCATCTTCCTGGGGAAAAACAACCTTCTGATTGTCGTCTGAAAGTATAGGAGAGAATGGGCGTGTGGTTGTTTCCTCAAAGTGGGCCAATTTGACTGGCGGCTCGTTCCCATCCTGAAAATACAAGTTGAAATCCTGATAGACTAGCATGACATATCCATCCAATGAAAATATCGGGAGCGGACCTGGTGGAGGAAATACAAAAACCGGGTGAGCTGAAGTGGGGGTATCCGTGATTGCGGAGGGCGTGTTTGTTGCCATTTCGCTTGCAGTTGGAGGCGCGGACGTGAATGTCGGTACGCTGGCGAACGTAGGCGTTGGCTGTTTTGATGGAACGGTTCCACAAGCAGCCAGGAGGGCAATAAAAATCAGCCAGAAAATCGTTCCGGTGCCAATTTTGTGGTCATTGCAAATATTCTACACCAAAAGTTCACAGACTCTTAAAAGTACGGTTGACCATCCCTTCGTTTGCTCTTACAATGGTAGGGCGTTCTCCTACCACTTTATTAATGATGGGATATGTTTGCGTTTATAATGCTGGTTTCTATCGCCCCGACCACGATCCTCCGCGCTCCATTACTCGTGCTTGGTTGTCATTTAATTAACCTTATAAACTATCGGAGGAAAATTCTATGTTTACGACTCTTCTTTCCAAACGCGCTCCCGCCTATGCTGATGTTCCCGAGGAAAAGTGGAACGATTGGCGCTGGCAGTTAAGTCACCGCTTGAATACGGTGGAAGAAATTGAAAAAGTCTTTTTGTTGACTGAGTCTGAAAAGAATGCGCTGAATTCCAGCGGCTTGTTCCGCGTGGACATTACGCCGTACTTTATCTCGTTGATTGATGCCGACGACGCGGAAGACCCGATCAGAAAGCAGGTGATCCCAACCGCGGCAGAGATGGTTCCGTTTACATCCATGATGGAAGATTCTCTTGCGGAGGACCGCCACTCTCCCGTGCCGGGGCTGGTTCACCGGTATCCGGATAGAGTCCTGATGCTGGTAACTACGCAGTGCGCCTCGTATTGCAGATATTGCACGCGCTCGCGCATCGTCGGAGACCCGAGCGCGACGTTTTCGCGTCACGAATTCGAGATGCAGATCGAGTATCTCAAGCGCACGCCGCAAGTGCGCGATGTCCTGCTTTCAGGGGGCGACCCGCTGGTGCTGGCACCAAAAATCCTCGAAGAGATTCTGACGCGTCTGCGCGAGATTCCGCATATCGAAATCGTCCGCATCGGTTCGCGCGTGCCCGTGTTCATGCCCATGCGTATCACACAGGAATTATGTGATATGCTCGGTAGGTTCCATCCGCTGTGGCTGAACATTCACGTCAACCATCCGAATGAGATCACCCAGGAATTGGCCGATGCCTGCGACCGCATGAGCCGCGCTGGTATCCCGCTGGGCAACCAGTCCGTTCTTTTGGCCGGGATCAATGATTGCGTCCACATCCAACGCGAATTGGTCCAGAAGTTGACGCGCATCCGTGTCCGCCCATATTATCTTTATCAGTGCGACCTAGTCGAGGGTGCGGGACACTTCCGCACGCCGGTTGCAAAGGGCATCGAGATCATGGAAGGTCTGCGCGGCCACACCTCCGGTTACGCGGTCCCGCAATTTATCGTGGATGCGCCCGGCGGCGGCGGAAAGATTCCGGTGATGCCCAACTATCTGCTTAGCATGTCCGATCACAAAGTCATCGTGCGCAATTACGAAGGATATGTTACAACCTATGAAGAGCCGACTGAATACAAAGCGCACGATCCAAAGACGTGCAAATATTGCCAGAGCAAACGCATGGAGCCCGGTCAGACCGGACTGACCGGCCTGCTGGATGGCGACGAAATGTTCATCAAGCCTTCGGGCTTCGACGAAATCCATGACCGCAATGGCATTCAGCATCGCCTGAAAGATTCGAAGAAGTGGCAGCCGCTTGGCATTGGCGCCGGCGATGCTGTTCATCACGATGAAGCTTAATCTACTTAAGGAGAATACTAATATGGTCACACTGAAGAACACAGTGCAAGCAAGACAAACCACCTTGAAAGCCGTCCATAAACCATTGCTCGTAACGCTGGCGCTGACCGCGCTGTTGACGGCCTGTGGGCTCGCGCAACCGAGTCCGGCACAGGTTCAATCCTTGGTGCAGACCTCGGTTGCTTCAACCATGCAGGCACAAAATGAGGTTGCCACATTTGTGGCGCAGACGGTTCAAGCGAATCAACCGGCCGCAACCGAGACACAGCAACCCGTCGCGACCGATACGCCCACGGTTGAGACTACGGAAACTCCGCTTCTTACCTTGACCCCGGTCGTTCCTATCACCCCCATCTCTACAACGGCATCTTCATCTGGCGGCGGAGGCGGCTATGTGTATGTTCCACCGCAGCCATGGTCTTGCGATCCTGATATTGATAAGCGGCCGCTCGACTCGAATCCGCCCTATGCGCCCGGGGACCACTTTGANNCTTGAAATAAAATGGACTCTCCTCAATAATGGAACACAGAATTGGCCCGCGGGCTTTTATGTATCATGGTACAGTGTACAAACGACTATTGTGCCGCAACCGGATAATTTGCCGCAGATCTCAGTCCAGACTGGCCCTATAATCCTCCCGGAAGTTGATTCGGGTCAAATCACCCGAATTCCCGCTATTGAAGGAATCGCTCCAAATCTACCGGGACACTATGTTTTGACTTGGAAATTGTACGGTTTTTCTCATTGCTATTTGTATGTAAATGTCAATGTGAGCAACAATCCATAAGACGAATCATCCGAGGAGGAACGCGTATGAAATTGCAATCGAAACGCGCTTGGCAGGTATTCCTCGCCGGTGTTCTTCTGCTGATCAGTTGCGACATATCCACGTTCGCAGCGTCTCCGCAGATTCCAACTCCCATACCGGGCGCGATCAGTTTATTGGCCGCTCAGACTGCCGCAGAGGCCGCCACGGAAACGGCTGCGTTGATTCCTCCCACGCTGACTCCTACGCTCACGCCTTTTCCAACCCAGACTCCTGCCGACACGCCCAGCGCTACGCCAACTTTTGTTTTTCTCCTGCCTACGCTGTCACCCGTGGCTACATCCACGAATCCAAACCCCGGCTTTGCATGTGATCTGGTCAAACAGTCTCCGAATGATGAAGCCGCCCTCAATCCCAACCAAAACTTTACGTTAACTTGGAAGATTCAGAACAGCGGCTCCAAGGCTTGGGATCAAAATGAAGTCACCCTCAACTACATCGGTGGCGATAAGTTCAGCTACACAACCCTGGTTAATTTGCCCAATACGGTTCCTGTTAACGATACCGTTTCCCTTTCGGTAGGTATGACCGCACCGGGCCATTCCGGCAAGTACACAACCGACTGGGGTTTGGATGCCAATAACCAGGCCTTCTGTACTTTGTTTTTAAAGATCACGGTCCGATGAAAATAGCGGCGGCCAGAATGGCCGCCGCTGAATTTTCCATGTTGAAGAGAACAGGATTTATCCTCGCAGCTTCGCGCCGACTTCCTGTTCCAATCGCTTCACGATTTTATTTCGGATCGCGGCGGCTTCGGCATCGGTCATCGTTTTATCCGGCGCTTGATACGTGAGACTATAAGCCAACGATTTTTTTCCTGAACCGATTTGATCGCCGCGATAGACGTCGAACAAGCGGACGTTCGTCACGCTCTTTCCGCCCGTTTGGCGGATCAACGCTTCGACGCGTGACGCGGCGACTGATTCATCCACGATCACCGCGATGTCTTCCAACACGGGAGGAAATTCAGTGACAGGTGTAATGGCATACGTTGGATTCAAGGCGCGTAATGTTTCGAGATCGAATTCTGCAACGAGAACCGGCGCATCGCCCAAATCATATTTCTCTTTGACCAGCGGATGCAGTTCGCCGAACACGCCGACAGTTTGATCGTCAATCTTTATCTGCGCGGCTTTGCCGGGATGCAAATATTTAACGGAGTCGGTTGAAGCATAGGAAACGTTTGTGTAACGGAGTCCGCTCAAAAGGAGTTCGATGCGGCCTTTCATATCGTAGAAATCAAACGACTTGGAATCTTTTACATCCCATGCGCTTGCATCGCACAATCCGCTCATCGCCATCGCAAGTTTGCGCGGTTCATTTGGTAAATCATTTTTAACAGGTTGAAAGATCGGACCAATTTCAAAGAACGACAATGATTCGCTCAAACGAATATTATGTTCGAGCGAATCCAAAACCGACGCGACCAAACTTCTTCGCATCACGCTTCGTTCGGGCGCAATCGGATTGGTGATGCGAACATAATCGCCGGTGATGCCGAGCCGCGCTTCGCTTTCCACCGATGTGAGGCGATAAGAAACCACTTCGTCGAATCCAATCGCCACAAGAATATCGCGCAGTCGCTCTTCCCATTCATGAATCGGATTGCCGATTTGCGGCGGCAAACGATCTGCCATCGTTGTTGATGGAATGCGATCATAACCATGGACGCGCGCGACTTCTTCGAGAACATCGGCGACTCCAACAACGCCTTCGCCAATATCAAGGCGATGAGGAGGAGCGGTTACCGTAATTTGTGATTCGTAACTGGTAATTGGCTTGGCTTTCTTTGCCGATTTCCGATTCCCGATTTCCGATCCACGAATCTTACATTTGAATTCAAGTCGTTCGAGCAGTTCCACAATTTCTTCCACGCTCAATTCAATGCCGAGCAAACGCTTGACATCTTTCGGCGTGATGGTCACGGTTGAAGATTTCGGCTTGAGCGGATATTCATCCACGAGTCCCGGCGCGACGATTCCATTCGACCATTGCGCCATCAACTGCAATCCGCGTTTGACTCCGGTCTCTGCCAACGCGGGATGAACGCCGCGCGAGAATCGGAACGAGGCTTCGGATGGAAGATTATGTTGTTTTGCGGTGCGTCGAATGTTAATGAAATTCCACGCCGCGCCTTCGAGCAAAATATTAGCAGTGCTTCGGCTGCGTATACTGACTTTGCCTTGAGGTATTTCACCATCTTTGATCTCAACGCCTTTTGCGTCAAGGATTTCCTTCGACGAATCGTAGACCTCGCTTTCGAGTCCACCCATGACACCCGCAAGTGAAAGTGGGCCTCTCTCATCGCAGACAAGGACATTCAGTGAAGAAAGCGTTCGCTCGACGTTATCAAGTGTTACGAGTTTTTCGCCGTCTTTTGCGGGACGAGTGATGATCTTTATATTTTTCTTTCCGGCGCGTTCCTTCAGGACATCATAGTCAAAGGCATGAAGCGGCTCGCCGAGTTCGAGCATGGCGTAATTGGTCGCGTCCACAATGTTGTTGATCGGACGCATGCCCGCCAGTTTGAGTCGGCGCTGGATTTGATATGGACTCGGCTTGATCTCCACATTGCGAATCAATCCAAGCACAAAGCGCGGGTTGAGTTCGGGATTCGTAATCTCAATCGAAACCAATTCTTCGATTGATTCTCCATCCGTTTTGAATTTGATGGTCGGCTTCTTTAACTCGCGTCTGGTCAACGCGGCAAGTTCGCGCGCCACACCAATGACGTTCGCGTTGCGCGCCATATTTGGCAAAATGCTAATATCCAAAACCGCATCGCCCATGTAATCCGCCAGCGGCATACCGACCGGTGCGTCATCATCGAGAATGATAATACCTTCATGTTCCTCGGTGATCCCCAATTCTTTCTCGGAACAGACCATCGAATACGACTCCACGCCGCGGATCTTGGCGCGCTTCAACATGGTTAACACGAGCCCATCGGCATGACCATCATAAAGCGTCGCGCCTTCTTTTGCGTAAGCCACTTTGATCGGCTTCGACAATTTGCCTGCGCCTTTCAAATGGAAAATGTTCGGCGCGCCGGTGAGAACAACTTGTTGTTGCTGACCGTCAAATAGATCGAGCAGAGTCAATCGGTCCGCGTTGGGATGCGGCTTCACTTCATAAACTTCGGCCACAACGATTTTATCTTTATCCCACGCAATGCCGCTGGTTTTGAATTCATGTTTTTCGCCTTCGTCGTAAACCGGCATTGGCAAACCCACATATTGGATCCCATCCACTTCGAGTCCAGCGAGAGTCAATTTGCGGGCAATATCTTCAACGGATAAACCGTCGAGGTCAATGAAATCTTTGAGCCAGGAAATAGGTAACTTCATAGTTCACTTCCTTTAGAAAACATAAACACAAAGGANNCGCAAGTGTCGTGTTCTTCGTGTTTAAAACTGCTCCAAGAATCGAATATCGTTTCCCCAGAAATAACGAATATCTTCGATTTTATAACGCAACATCAATTGACGTTCCGGTCCCATGCCCCATGCAAAGCCGGAATAAATATTCGGATCGTATCCGCCGTTTTGCAGGACAACCGGATGCACCATGCCAGAGCCGAGAATTTCCAGCCAGCCGGAGTTCTTGCAAACCGCGCAGCCTTTTCCTCCGCACACGAAACATTCCACATCCATTTCCGCGGACGGTTCCGTGAAAGGAAAATACGAAGCGCGGAAACGCGTGCGCGCGTTCTGTCCGAACATGCGATGAGCAAACTCAACCAACGTGCCTTTCAAATCGCTCAGCGTGATCCCTTTACCAACAGCTAATCCTTCCACTTGATTGAATTGAACTTCCGAGCGAGCTGTGATTTGTTCGGCGCGGAAACACATACCGGGCAATGCGATTCGAATCGGAGGCGGGTCTTTCGGATTCATCGCCGCGAACTGACGCATGGCGTGAATTTGTCCCGGCGAAGTATGCGTACGCAACAAAATTGGATTGTCGCCGCGCTCCTCGGTCGCCACATATAACGAATCCTGCATGTCGCGCGCGGGATGATGCGGCGGGAAGTTGAGCAATTGAAAGTTCATTTCATCGGTTTCAACTTCGCGCGAGGTATAAACTTGGAAACCCATCTCTGCCAGGATTGCGAGCACTCGTCGCAATTGCTGCGTGGATGGATGCAATCGTCCAACATGGATTGTGCGACCGGGCAATGTCACATCCAATGTTTCTTCATTCAACGAACGCTCCAACGCCGACTTTTTGACGGCTCCCGTTTTATCGGCGAATGCCGCCTCGAGCGCGATTTTGACTCGATTCGCGGCCTGGCCTACAACCGGTCGCTCCTCTTTTGATAACGCGCCGAGTCCGCTGAAGACTTGCATCAGCGCCGAACTGCGTCCAAGATGAGTCACCCGCCACGCGTCGAGAGATGATTCGTTATCTATAGTTTGCAATGAATCCATTGCAGATTTTTCGATCTCATTTAATTGTTCAAGCATACAACCTCCAGATTTCATGTCGTTGCCAGGTGTTCTTTGCCGAAGCAATCTCCTGTAAAAAATATGGGATTGCTTCGCCACTTGCGCTCGCAATGACATTTGCAAACGAAAACCTCCCGCCCACAATGGGACGGGAGGCGCTTACGCGTCCCGTGGTACCACCCAAGTTGTCCGCGTCTCGCGGACTGCTTTACGCTGACCAACATCAGCCTCTCGTATAACGTTGAGAAACGGTTCGGACTACTTGTAAGGACACAATATATTGTGTCCCTACCGTTCACCCGAACGGCTCAAGAGGGAACTTCGATTGGTTTTCGTCGAGCGCAATTTCAGCAAATTCCTGCGCTTCTCTGGCGGCGTTTGCCGACCTACTTTCCTCTGTCGTCGCTTTTATTAGGCTCGCTTGTTGGAACTTATTATCTTCAAAAACAAAATCGTGTCAAGACCAATTAAATCTGTTTAAGAAATTAAGGCGTTGGCGTAGGCGTCTTCGTTGCTTTCCACGATGTGCTGGTTGGATACATCGTCCACGTTGGAACGGGCGTGTGCGAAGGAGTAGGAGTTGCTGTCGGTGTGTCGGTCGGGATGAAGGATGGGTCTCCGAGCCACGGCAGGAAGCGGATGATACTTTTTGCATCGTCCGAATTTTTGATTTCGCAACGCTGTAATTCGAATAGATTGCTTATGCCTTGAGTGGCAGTATATCCGGTCGCACCCATCCCTGCAATATATCCGGCGAAGTGCACGTAATCGGTCACCGCGCTATTCGCTCCGCCAAACGGATAAGAAAATGTGAGAATGGGAACGCCGAGTTCCTGTCCCAAAACTTTTCGTGACTCCACGATCTCATAATACAGTTGATCGTTGGTCATTATAGTTAATTCCTGATGGGTCATGGTGTGACTGCCGATTTCCCAGCCTGCAGCCGCCATCTCTTTGAGTTGGTCAATTGTCAAGAAATTGGGATCCGTGGATAAGCCGGTGGGTTTTCCTATGTACGAAACTACTGTATATAGAACGCCTGTGAAACCGTATTTTTTCATGATGGGGAACGCATTGGTGTATTGACTCCCATCGCTGTCGTCAAATGTAATGATAATGGGATGCGGCGGAAGCGATGCGCCCTTGGTGATGGCTTGAACCAACATGGTGGTTGTGATGGTGGTGTATCCCCAATCATGAAGCAGTTTCATTTCATCCTCGAACTTATCGGGCGGGACATAATATTCGCTGCTAATGGGTGAGTCCACGACATGGTGATACATGAGGATCGGAACCTGCACCTGGTTTGGTCCCTGTGATACCCAGGTCGGAGTCGGGGTGGGGGACTGCGTAAAAGTCGGGGTGATGGAAGGTGTCGGAGTAACGGTGGCCGTTTCAGTGGGCGGCAGAGGCGAAGCGGTTTGAGTCGCGGTGGAGGTCGGCGCGTCCAAAAAGCTTCCACTGCATCCAGCGAGAAGCGCGGCTAATAAAACAATGATAGTGATGCGATAATTCATTTTCTTCCTTGTAAAAAGCAACGTTGCATTGTACCCTAATCCTTGCTTGGACAGATTTTGTTCATTCAACTTTATTTCGATTCAGTTCCCACAGAATTCGCAAGCCATCCAGCGTCAGCCACGGCGCGAGGATATTAATGACTTTGGTTTCCTTTGAGATCAGTTCGGCGAGTCCGCCCGTGGC
>PLNY01000113.1 GCA_003141915.1 Anaerolineae bacterium
GACGACGATCAAGGCACAGATGAACGCGGATTAGTGAGCACGCAGATGGTTATTACAAGGCTTTAGAAAGATTAAGGAGCAAACCAATTGCCTTGGATTTGATGGGAATTAAATATGACCTAGATGCGTTGAATAAAGTGACTCCTGAATCTGTAGAGGGAGCATTGCAATCCAAAGTCTCAAAATTCTTTGAATCCGCAAAGGTGACTGTCCTGCCGATACCTAATGATGCTACACCAATCGTAATTGACAAATACTTCAAACGAGAAAAACCGTTTTCCGTAGAAAAGAAAGATGAATTTCGTGACGCATTTGTGATTGAGGCATTGAAAAGGTTGCCCGATGCATCGAATGGAATTTACATTGTGTCCTGTGACCCCGATTTTGTCGGTGCAGACGAGCGATTTCATATAATCCAAGGTGTTGAGGAACTATTAAGCCAGTATANNCGGTTAGTGGATAAGAATATGGTTTCCATTTGCAAAATAATTGGAAAGGCCATAGATAAATTAGATTTTGTTTCTTATCATGGCCGCATGTTCGATGTTGGCGGCCTTTCTTCCGACATTTTTGAAGTTACTAACACATTGGTTTTTAATTTGCAGCCACGCCAAGCAACGGTTCGATTAGAGTTAGTCGTCCAGTTCGAGGGCGATGCTTTGTTTCTGGGGGACGAATATGGGGTCGGGGATCAGTTTGAAGGATTCAACGAAACTCTAAATCTGGAATCAACTTTTACACTCCGCTTCAACGAAGAACTACCAGACTTTTTTAAAGTTGCCGATGTCACCGTGAACAATGGGAATCCCATTACAATAGAATTATCATCTCATTGAGGAACCCGTCAAAGGTGAAATACCTCTGCTCATTTCGGCCCCTGATTGAGTCACCGAATGGCAGAGCGGCTATTGCGGATTTTAAGTTGTCGCCATTTGTGGACGCATCGTGCCGACGTGAGCCTGATTTCGAGTCGAAATTTCCATCAATCTCTGCCCTTTGCCGATGTGGGCATTTCGCCCCGCGTCTGCGGGTCGGCGACACGGTTGTTAACATCACCCGCAAGGCGCGTTATTTCAATGCTGCCGAAGGTCACTGGCGACTGGTCGCAATTCTGAAAATTCGGGCGTCATTTGAATCCCATGCCGCCGCCGCCGACTGGTATCGCATCCAAGGACAGCCCTTGCCGAGCAACTGCATGGTGCCGGGCAATCCGCCGCTTGCACTGGAAAAGACCGACCGCTATCACAATGATCTTCGCCACTGGGACGCCATTTACCGACTGCGGGCAAAGACCTGGAGCATTTTCCACGCTTGCGAGCCGCTGGTTTGTGAATTGCATCACCCGCCGGCCATTACCGAAGCGATGATGCGGGACATTTTCGGGCACATCCCTGGAACTCTGAATCCACCCGCCGTAACCAGCAAAGCTTACGAGCAACTCCGGCGTTTGGCTCTTGGCTAAAGCGTCGGAGATGGGCTTCATTCGTTCACGCCAGAGGGCTGGCACCCCTCGCTCGCCCAACTATCCCCGGCTTCCGGGATTTTGCCTCTATGATTCTGCGCCCGGAGAATTGCTTTGCGAAGATGACGGTGACTTGCGCTTGGCGCGCGGTTTCAGCTTGGCCTTTTTGAATTTTGGGATGCCCTCAAAGATTTCGTAGCCGCTGTTGCTCACGATCACATGGCTCCCGTCAGCAAAAGTTTTGCGGCGGCGGCGCGCGCCAGTTTTGAGGTAGTTGGTTTTCATCGTTGCCGGTGCATCGAGTCGCCTGAAATTAGAACCGCGCCGAGAGCGGGATTTGAACCCGCTTCCGCCGTCATACCTGGATTTCCCAGGACTCGCCCTCTTTGGCGTTCGGCGCTGAGTTCGTCAGCGGTGCGGACGGTGTTAGTTACGGGCGCGGTCGGGGGCAATCTCACACCATTGCGGCCGGGTAGCAATCCAAAACGGGAATTGTCATGCGGCGCAGACCGCTCTAAACTCGCTGCGACAAGAAAATCAAAAAAACAGAAAACCATTTACCAAAATAATTTTGCGTAGCTCGGCTACGGTCTCGTCTGAAAACCGCGAATTTTGTGGAGAGAACCGACCAAGCGCGCGCCCGACCGGGCGCGGCTTTTCGTGTTTCTCTCCAAGGCGCTTCGCGGTGCCGCAGACGAGGGCGCGTTAAGTTCGCGCCCCTTTTTTGTAGATCCGTGTTTCGCTCAAAGAGATTTTCCAACCAGCATAAATTTTATGATTTCAAACAATCCACCGGATGGGCGTCCGCGCGAAACTGCGTTTTCAGTAGAAGAGTGGACAAAGCAAATCGAGTTTGAAAACCACGTATTAAGAAATACGCTGAGCAAAGTGGAGGAAGGGGCTTCGCTCAGGAGGGTTGTTTCTTGGCTGCTTTTTGCGGCGTTGTGTGCGGTGGGCTATTCATCTTGCAGCGAGAATCGTAAGGATGTCGAAATAATGGAGGGAGACGCAACGAGATTGCATGTTACGCGGGATCACTGGTGGCATCACGATGAGTATATTTTGGAAGCGCGACCAAACCCGGATGAGGACAACAAAATTCAGTGGGCCAAAAAACTACCTAACGGCTCTTATTTTTTCGTCAACGCTGAAAGTCTTTACCAATGAAACAATGACCAAACAATGAAAAACCAAATCCTTCAATCCATCATCACCATTGGTCTAATCGCCGTGACCGGCTGTTCGGCATTTCGCAGCAGCACACAAATTATGACCGTAACCACCAATCCGCAAAATGCCATGCTGACGATTAACGGCATAAAATACCACCCGCCCGCACAAGTGCCCGTCCGCCGCGATTTGCCCGTCTATATCCAGTGCGAAAGCGAAGGTTTCGAGCCACAACAGCGGATCATTGAAAATCACCTGAACGGAACCGGCTTTTTAGATGTCGTTGGATTCGTGCTTGTCTTATTCCCCGGCATTGGTCTGTGTGCTCCCGGTGCGCACTCGCTGGATGAAACCACCGTCAACATGGACTTGTATCACCCCTACGTTGCACCAAAACCTGCACCAGTTACACACGCGCCTCATCAACCGAACAGCCGGTGATATTATCGGCGTCTATCCGGCGGTTTATC